>JBDIAL010000023.1:0-28167 GCA_039812405.1 Nostocoides sp. | reverse complement strand
GCCCTGGCCGCCGTAGGCGCGGTCCTTGACGAGCTCGAGGTAGTCGTCGCAGAAGGTCCAGAAGAACGCCTCGGTGAGCTCGAGCGCCCGCGCGTGGTCGTAGGCGTCGAAGGCGGCGGTCGCCTTCGCGACGACGTCGGCGAGGCCGGCGAGCATCGACCGGTCGAGGTCCACGGTCACCGCGTCCCGCAGGTCGCCGGACACCTCGCCGAAGGACAGGGCGAACCGGCTCGCGTTGAGCACCTTGATGGCCAGGCGCCGGCCGACCTTCATCTGGCCGGTGTCGAAGGCCGCGTCGGTGCCGAGCCGCGCCGAGGCGGCCCAGTAGCGGACGCCGTCGGCGCCGTACTCGCGGACCATGCCCTCGGGGGTCTCGGCGTTGCCCTTGGACTTGGACATCTTCTTGCGGTCGGGGTCGAGGATCCACCCGGAGATCGCCGCGTGCCGCCACGGCACGCAGTCGTGCTCGAGGTGGGCCCGCACGACGGTCGAGAAGAGCCAGGTGCGGATGATGTCCTGCCCCTGGGGGCGCAGGTCCATGGGGAAGATCCGCGACCACAGCGATCCCGGGTCGTGCTCGCCGCCGCGCCAGTCGAGGGTGATCTGGGGCGTGAGGGAGGAGGTGGCCCAGGTGTCCATGATGTCGGTGTCGCCGACGAACCCGCCCGGCACCCCGCGCTGGGACTCGTGGTAGCCGCTCGGGGCCTGGGCCGCCGGGTCGACGGGGAGCTGGTCCTCGCGGGGAAGGATGAGCGCGTCGCGGTCGACCTCCCCGTCGGCGCCCACGGCATACCAGACCGGGATCGGCACGCCGAAGAAGCGCTGCCGGCTGATCAGCCAGTCGCCGTTGAGGCCGCTGACCCAGTTGTCGTAGCGGGTCCGCATGAAGCCGGGGTTGAAGTCGATCTCCCGGCCGCGCGCGATGAGCGCCGCCCCGAGCTCCTCGTCGCGGCCCCCGTTGCGGATGTACCACTGCCGGGAGGTGACGATCTCCAGCGGCTTGTCGCCGTTCTCGTAGAAGTTCGCCTTGCGCTGGGTGGGCGTCGGGTCGCCGACGAGGTCGCCGGAGGCGCGCAGGAGGTCGACGACGGCGGCCCGGGCCGAGAAGGTCGTCCGTCCGGCCAGCTGCTCGTATGCCGTGACGCCCGCCTCGTGGGTGATCCAGCCGGGCGTCTCGCCCTGGAGCCGCCCGGTGCGGGTGATGACCGAGCGCGTCGGGAGCCGCAGCTCACGCCACCACGTGACGTCGGTGAGGTCGCCGAAGGTGCAGCACATCGCGATGCCGGCGCCCTTGTCCATCTCGGCGTCGGGGTGGGCGAGGACCGGCAGCTCGACGCCGAACAGCGGCGAGGTCACCGTCTTGCCGAACAGGCCCTGGTAGCGGTCGTCGTCGGGGTGGGCGATGAGGGCGACGCAGGCCGGGAGCAGCTCGGGCCGGGTCGTCTCGATGTGGACCGGGACGTCGGCGTCGGTGCGGTGGAAGGCCACCCGGTGGTAGTGGCCGGGGTAGTCACGGGCCTCGAGCTCGGCCTGGGCGACCGCCGTCTGGAAGGTGACGTCCCAGAGCCCGGGGGCGTCCGCGGCATACGCCTGGCCCTTGGCGAGGTTGCGCAGGAACATCTGCTGCGCCGTCGCGCGGGAGTGGTCGTCGATGGTGCGGTAGCCGATCGACCAGTCGTAGGACATGCCGAGCCGCCGCCACAGCGCCTCGAACGTCTCCTCGTCCGTGACGGTGAGCACGTCGCACAGCTCGATGAAATTCTGCCGGCTCACCGGCACCTGGTCGGCGGCCTTGGCCGACCGGCCGTCGCCCCCCTCCCGAGGCGGGACGAAGGCGCTGTCGTAGGGCAGCGTCGCGTCGCCCCGGACGCCGTAGTAGTTCTGGACGCGCCGCTCGGTGGGCAGCCCGTTGTCGTCCCAGCCGATGGGGAAGAACACCTCGTAGCCGGCCATCCGCTTGTAGCGGGCGACGACGTCGGTGTGGGTGTAGGAGAAGACGTGTCCCACGTGGAGCGAGCCGCTCGCCGTCGGCGGGGGGGTGTCGATGGCGTAGACCGCCTCCCGGCCCCGCTCGTCGAGGACGGACCGGTCGAACGCGTAGACCCCCTGCTCCTGCCAGACCGCCGCCCACTTGTCCTCGAGGCCGTCGATGGAGGGTCGCTCCGGGATGGCGGGGGAGCGGGTCGGCTCGGCGATGGTCATGCAGAGTAGTTTCCCAGACCTGAGGGGCGCTCCGGAAACGGGTATGCGGCGCCCTCAGTACGCTGACGCCATGGAACTCGTGTACCGGCCCGTCGTCGGCCTGGGCCGCGCCCTCTTCCTCGCCGAGGGCCTGCGGTTCGACATGCGCGGGACGGAGAACATCCCGCGGACCGGTGGCGCCGTCCTCGCGATGAACCACACCGGCTACATGGACTTCACGTATGCCGGGCTGGCGGCCCGCGCGTCGGGACGCTACGTCCGCTTCATGGCCAAGGAGTCGATCTGGGGCAACCCGGTCGCCGGCCCGCTCATGCGGGGGATGCACCACATCCCCGTCGACCGCGACGCGGGGGCGGCGTCGTTCCGCGCCGCCGTCGAGGCGCTCCGGGCGGGGGAGATCGTCGGGGTGTTCCCCGAGGCGACGATCTCGATGAGCTTCGAGCTCAAGGAGTTCAAGTCGGGGACGGTCCGGATGGCCCAGATGGCGCGGGTGCCTGTCCTGCCCATGACGATCTGGGGGTCCCAGCGGGTGTGGACCAAGGGCCGGCCCAAGCGCCTCGGACGCACCGGCATCCCGATCTTCATCACCGTGGGCGCGCCGATCACGCCGGGACGGGGCGCGGCGGGCGCCGAGGCGGCCAATGCCGAGCTGCGCAGCGTCATGACCGCCCAGCTGCACGAGCAGCAGGGCCGCTATCCCGAGCTGACCGGCGCCGAGCTGGCCTGCCTGCCCGCCCGGCTCGGCGGGACCGCGCCCACCCCCGAGCAGGCCGCCGCCCTCGAGACGCGAGTCTCCCGCGACGCCTGACCGCGGGACCTTTATCGGGTTCCACCACAACCGTGCACCTCACCCGACAACGCTTCCCCCGCACGGTGACCCTTTGTCGGGTGAGGTCCGAGGACAGCTGCGTCCAGGACGGGCGAGACCCGGACGGGTGAGGTCCGGACGGGTGAGGTCCGAGGACGGGCGAGGCCCCGGGTGGCTGCTCAGACAGCCTGGCCGAGATGGGCCAGCGCCTGGCGGAGCAGGACGCCGTGGCCGCCGGTCATCTCGAGCAGGAGGCTCGGGTCGAGCGCCTCCATGGGACGCAGCCACGCGAGGTCGAGGGCATCCTGCTGCGGGGCGCAGTCGCCGGCGACGGGCACGATGTAGGCGAGCGAGACGGCGTGCTGGCGCGGGTCGTGATAGGGGCTCACACCCGGCGTCGGGAAGTGCTCGGCGACGGTGAAGGGCACGGGGCTCGCCGGGATGCGGGGGAGCGCCATCGGCCCGAGGTCCTTCTCGATGTGCCGCAGCAGAGCGTCCCGGAGCCGCTCGTGGTAGAGGACGCGGCCGGCGACCAGCTCCCGGTTGATCGTGCCGTCGGAGCTGGCCCGGAGCAGCACCCCCACCTCCGTCACCGAGCCGGCGTGGTCGACCCGGATCGGCACGGCGTGGACGTAGAGGATCGGCAGCCGCTCCCGGGCGCTGTCGAGGTCCTCCCTGCTCAGCCACGCACCGGCCGGGTTCACCTCGAGCGAGCTCATGACCGCCATCCTGCCAAACCTGTGACCGGGTGCTCGCCGCATGGCGTGCGGGCGTGGTGCCCGGGTCCCGATCGGGGGCCGGTCGTCGGGTCCAGATCGGGCGCCCGGTCGTCGGGTCCCGATCGGGGGCCGGTCAGGCCGCATTGGCTATCCTGCCGCGGGGCACTCCGTGCAGCGGGTGCCGACGGTGTGAGGACGGACGTCATGACAGGCTCGGGCTGGCGCAGGCCGGTGCCGCTCGTCGGTGACGCGTCCAGTGCCGGCGAGCGGCGGGCCGACCCCGGCGGCTGGGCCATGGGCGACGACGTCGTCGCAGCGCTGTCCGCGGTCGTCGCCGGCAGACGCGACATCCGCCGCTATCGGCCCGACCCCGTTCCCGAACCGCTCGTCGAGGCGGTGCTCGAGGCAGGGCACCGTGGGCCGAGCGTGGGACACAGCCAGCCATGGCGGTTCGTCGTCGTCCGTGACCCCGCGATCCGGGACCAGGTGGCGCATCTGGCCGACCAGGCCCGGGTCGCGCAGGCCGAGCACCTCACGGACGACCGGGCGGCCCGGCTGCTCGACCTCAAGCTCGAGGGGCTGCGAGAGGCACCGGTCGGGATCGTCGTGGCCTGCGACCGGCGCACGCCTGCCCTCGGCGTCCTCGGCAGGGCGACGTTTCCGGACGCCGACCTGTGGTCGTGCGCCTGCGCCATCGAGAACATGTGGCTCACGGCGCGCGCCCACGGACTGGGTATGGGATGGGTCACCCTCTTCGACCCGTCGGGGCTCGCCCGGCTGCTCCGGCTCCCCGACGGCGTGGTCACCCTCGGGTGGCTGTGCCTCGGCTGGCCGGACGAGCGACCCCCAGAGCCCGGTCTGGAGCGGGCCGGCTGGTCGCGCCGGATGCCGCTGGACGACGTCGTCGTGCACGATCGGTGGCCGACGGAGGCCGGTGGCGTCGAGCCGCGGCCGCCCGTGTCCCATCTGCGGGGTCCGTCGGAGGATCGACTCGTCGCGTCGAGCGACGCGGCGGACGAGCTGCTCGCGCCTCCGGAGGCGCTCGGAGTCCTCGACCGGGTCCTGTCCCGCGTCGAGTCCCTCGGCCGAGGCGGTGTCGAGGGGGGCACCCTCGTCCTCGCGGCCGCCGACCACCCGGTCGCGGCCCTGGGCGTCAGTGCCTTCCCGGGCTGGGTGACCCACGACGTGACGGCTGCCGCCGTGGCCGGAGTGTCGATGGGCGCCTCCGCCGCCGCGTCCGCGGGGCTGCGCACGGTGGTCGTCGACGCCGGCGTCGAGCCGGGCCCGGTCGCCGGTGCCGAGCCGGTCCGGCCGCTCGGTCCCCGAGGCGACCTCGTGGCGAGTGACGCGATGACCCGCGCCGACGTCGAGGCGTCATTGGAGGCCGGTCGGCGGATCGGTCGCCGGGTCGCCGTCGACGGGCTCGTCGCGATCGGTGAGGCGGGCATCGGCAACACGACGGTCGCCGCGGCCCTCACGTGCGCCCTCGTCGGGATCTCCCCCCGCGATGCGGTCGGCCTCGGCGCGGGGTCCGACAGCACGATCGTCGACCGCAAGCGGGAGGTCGTCACGACGGCCCTCTCCCGTGCCCGCCCCCTTCTCGAGAATGCACGGCTCTCGGCGGCAGACCACGCGCTGACGGCGCTGCAGTGCCTCGGCGGGCCGGAGGTGGCCGTTCTCAGCGGCGTCGTCCTCGGGGCCGTCGAGGCGGGTGTCCCCGTCGTCCTCGACGGTCTCGCGGGTTCGCTGCCCGGTCTTGTCGCGACCCGGCTGGAGCCTGCCGCCCAGGCGTATCTCGTCGCCGGCCAGATGTCCCGCGAGCTGGCCCACGGCGCCGTGCTTCGCGAGCTCGGCCTCGAGCCGCTCCTCGTGCTCCGCCTGCGGGCAGGGGAGGGCGTCGGTGCCTGCCTCGCGGCCTCGCTGGTGCTCCAGGGCCTTCGGATCCGACGCACCATGGCACGGACCGGCGACGCCCCCGGCACCGTCGCCGAGCCGATCTAGCGGTTACCATGGTCGGCACAGGCGTCTGAGCCGTCATCAGCGGCGAGCCTCCGGAAGAACGGGACCGCGAGGTCCTCACTAGACCCGGACGGGTGGGCCCGTCACAGCCTCGAGACGAGCGGTCGTATGCCGTGGCCCCCGGGCTCGGCGCACGGCAAGCGGGGTGGTACCGCGGTGCCCTCCCCGGCATACCGGACGACACCGGAGGCCGGGCGGGTGTCGTCCTCGTGACATGGCAGACATGGACCCGGACACCCGACGACCCGTGAGGACGACCCAGGCGATGGCCTACCCGAAGGCGAGCACCGACCACACCCCCGACGGCGCGGCCCGCGGCGTGCCGGCGACCCCGCGGTTCCCCGAGATCGAGGAGCGCGTCCTCGCCTACTGGGAGCGCGACGGCACCTTCCAGGCCTCGATCGACGCCCGGCCGGCGGGGGAGGACGGCAGCAACGAGTTCGTCTTCTACGACGGGCCGCCGTTCGCCAACGGCCTGCCGCACTACGGGCACCTGCTGACCGGCTACGTCAAGGACGTCGTCCCGCGCTACCAGACGATGCGCGGGCGCCGCGTCGAGCGCCGCTTCGGCTGGGACACCCACGGGCTCCCGGCGGAGCTGGAGGCGATGGCCCAGCTCGGCATCAAGACGAAGGAGGAGATCCTCGAGCTCGGGATCGAGACCTTCAACGCCAAGTGCCGCGAGTCGGTCATGACGTACACCGACGAGTGGCGCGAGTACGTCACCCGCCAGGCCCGCTGGGTGGACTTCGACCACGACTACAAGACGCTCAACCCCGACTACATGGAGTCGGTCATGTGGGCGTTCCGGTCGCTCTACGACAAGGGCCTCGTCTACGAGGGCTTCCGCGTCCTGCCGTACTGCTGGAACGACCAGACGCCGCTGTCCAACCACGAGCTGCGGATGGACGAGGACGTCTACCAGCTGCGTCGCGACCCGGCGGTCACCGTCGGCCTGCGGCTGGAGACCGGCGAGCTGGCGCTCGTGTGGACGACGACGCCGTGGACCCTGCCCGCCAACCTCGGGATCATGGTCGGCCCGGACATCGACTACGTCGTCGTCGAGTCCGACGCGACGGGCACGACGGAGCGCTACGTCATCGCCGCGGCACGCCTCGCCGCCTATGCGCGAGACCTGTTCGGCGACAAGGACGCCGACGTCGAGAGCCACGTCGTCGAGCGGCTCACGGGCCGCGACCTGCTCGGGCGCTCCTACACCCCGCCGATGACCTACTACGCCGGGCACCCCAACGCCCACCGGGTGTTCGGCGCCGAGTTCGTCACGACGACCGACGGCACCGGGCTCGTCCACACCGCGGGAGCGTTCGGCGAGGAGGACAAGATCGTCACCGACCGCGAGGGCATCAAGCCGGTCATCCCGGTCGGCCCCGACGGCCGATTCACCTTCCCCGTCACCGACTACGAGGGGATGCTCGTCTTCGACGCCAACGCCCTCGTCATCGACCACCTGCGGGCGCGGACCCGCGGCGAGGGCGACCACGGGTCGGTCTCGCCGGGCACCGTCCTGCTGCGACGCGAGCAGTACGAGCACTCCTACCCGCACTGCTGGCGGTGCCGGCAGCCGCTCATCTACATGGCCGTGAGCAGCTGGTTCGTCGAGGTGACGCGGTTCAAGGAGCGGATGGGCGAGCTGAACCAGGAGATCACCTGGGTGCCCGAGCACGTCCGCGACGGCCAGTTCGGCAAGTGGCTGGCCAACGCCCGCGACTGGTCGATCACCCGGAACCGCTTCTGGGGCAGCCCCGTCCCCGTGTGGAAGTCCGACGACCCCGCATACCCCCGGGTCGACGTCTACGGCTCCTTCGAGGAGCTGGAGCGCGACTTCGGCCGGCTGCCGATCGGGCCGACGGGCGAGCGGGACCTGCACCGGCCCTTCGTCGACCAGCTGACCCGGCCCAACCCCGACGACCCGACGGGCAACGCGACGATGCGCCGGGTCGAGGACGTCCTCGACGTGTGGTTCGACTCGGGGTCGATGTCGTATGCCCAGGTGCACTACCCGTTCGAGAACGCCGACTGGTTCGAGCACCACTTCCCGGCCGACTTCATCGTCGAGTACATCGGGCAGACGCGGGGCTGGTTCTACATGCTCCACATCCTCGCGACGGCGCTGTTCGACCGGCCGGCCTTCGCGTCCGTCATCTGCCACGGCATCGTCCTCGGCTCCGACGGGCAGAAGATGAGCAAGTCGCTGCGCAACTATCCCGACGTCAACGAGGTCTTCGACCGCGACGGCGCCGACGCGATGCGGTGGTACCTCATGGCCTCGCCCATCCTGCGGGGCGGCAACCTCGTCGTCACCGAGCAGGGGATCCGCGACGGGGTGCGTCAGGTCATCCTCCCGCTCTGGAACGCCTGGTCCTTCTTCTCCTTGTATGCCAACGCCTACGGCGGTCCCGGCGGCGAGGGGTACGAGGCCCGCTGGTCGACGGCGTCGAGCGACCCGCTGGACCGCTACCTGCTCGCCAAGCTCCACGACTTCGTCGCGACCTCGACGCAGCAGCAGGACCGCTACGACATCGCCGGCGCCTGCGAGACGACGCGGACCTTCCTCGACGTGCTGACCAACTGGTACATCCGGCGGTCGCGGGAGCGCTTCTGGGACACCGGAGCCGGCGAGGGGTCGGGTGCGGCGTCGGCACGGGCCGCCTTCGACACGCTCTACACCGCCCTCGAGGTGGTATGCCGCGTCGCCGCCCCGCTCCTGCCGCTCACGACGGAGGAGATCTGGCGCGGACTGACCGGCGGCCGGTCGGTGCACCTCACCGACTGGCCGGAGGCCGCCGACCTGCCGGCCGACGACGCGCTCGTCGCGGCGATGGACGCCGCGCGCGAGGTGTGCTCGGTCGCCTCCTCGCTGCGCAAGGTGGGGGGCCTGCGGGTCCGCCTGCCGCTGGCCGGCCTCACCGTCGTGACCGACCGCGACCTCACCGGGTTCGCGGACATCGTCGCCGACGAGGTCAACGTCAAGCAGGTCGTCCTGCTCCGCCCGGACGACCCGGCGGCGTCCGACTTCGGGGTCACCCAGCGGCTCACGGTCAACGCCCGGGCCGCGGGCCCCCGCCTCGGGCGCGACGTCCAGGCGGCCATCCGGGGCAGCAAGACGGGCGACTGGTCCGTCGATGCCGACGGGGTCGTCACCTCGGGCGGGTTCGCCCTCCAGGACGGGGAGTTCACCCTCGAGACGGTCGCCGGGGACGGCGTCGCGGGAGGGCTGGCGACCGCCATGCTGCCCTCGGGCGGCTTCGTCGTCCTCGACACGGCCGTCACCCCGGACCTCGCCCAGGAGGGCCTGGCCCGCGACATCGTCCGCGCGGTCCAGCAGGCCCGCAAGGAGGCCGGGCTCGACGTGAGCGACCGGATCTCGGTGACGGTCACCGGCTCCCAGGCGGTGTGGGAGGCGACGGTGGCCCATCAGGGCCTCATCATGGAGGAGACGCTCGCCGTCCAGCTCGGCTCGGCCCCCCAACTCGACGCCCTGCCCGAGCGGACCGACGTGGCCCAGTCCGTCGTCGGCGACGGCGAGCGGATCCGCGTCAAGGTCCTCAAGCGGTGACCCGCGCCCTGCCGGAGATCGTCGTCCGCCCGGCCACGGTGGAGGACGTCGACGCCGTCGTCGCGGTCGGGCACGGCACGTGGCCGGCGACCTACGTCCCCATCGTCGGCGAGGACTACGTCGCGATGGGCCTGGCCAAGTGGTGGACCCGCGACACCTGCCTGCGGGCCGTCGAGCTCGGACGGACGACGGTGGCGACGGTCGACGGCGTCGTCGCCGGGTGCGCCGTCGCCGGTCCGCACGGGGGCGACCTCGTCCTGTGGAAGCTCTACGTCCTGCCGGCCCACCAGGGACGGGGGATCGGACACCGTCTCATGGAGTCCGTGGTCGCCGCCGCGACGGCGGACGGTTATCCCCGGATCCGGCTGTCCTACATCGACGGCAACGAGCGGGCGCACCGGTTCTACCTCGCCCACGCGTTCGTCGACGACCACCGCGAGACCGAGGGCCACGGCATACCGGACGCCCTGTGGATGACCCGCGACCTGCCGACCCGTCACGACCCGAAGGGAGAGCTCCCGTGAGCCCCGCCCCCGACGCCGCCCAGCGCGAGGCGGCCCGCGCCCTCGAGATCGCCAAGCGGATGCGCGAGGTCGAGGAGGAGATCCTCGCCCGGGCGCCCGAGCACGACCTCCAGCCGTCCCTCGACCGGGTCGAGGCGGTCATGGAGCTGCTCGGCGACCCCCAGCGGGCCGTCCCGCTCGTCCACGTCACGGGCACGAACGGCAAGACCTCGACGACGCGGATCATCGAGTCGCTGCTGCGGGCCCTCGGCCTGACGACCGGGCGGTTCACCTCGCCCCACCTGCACACGATGCGGGAGCGGATCTCCCTCGGCGGCCAGCCGATCGGGCCGGAGCGGTTCGTCGCCGCCTACGAGGACGTCCGGCCCTACGTCGAGATGGTCGACGCGCGCTCGGCGGCCGAGGGCGGCCCGCGGATGACCTTCTTCGAGGTGCTCGTCTGCATCGCGTATGCCGCGTTCGCCGATGCCCCGGTCGACGTCGCCGTCGTGGAGGTCGGGATGGGCGGCCGCTGGGACGCGACGAACGTCGCCGACGGGTCGGTCGCCGTCATCGGCCCCGTCGACATCGACCACACGCACTTCCTCGGCTCGACCATCGAGGAGATCGCGACGGAGAAGGCCGGGATCGTCAAGGCCGACGCCATCGCGGTGAGCGCCGTCCAGGACCCCGAGGTCGCGGCGATCCTGCTCGACCGCGCCGACGAGGTCGGCGCCCGGCTCGCGGTGGAGTCGGTCGACTTCGGCATCGTCCAGAGCGATGTCGCGGTCGGGGGGCAGCTGTTCGCGATGCGCGGGCTGGCCGGCGACTACGACGAGCTCTTCCTCCCCCTCCACGGCCTGCACCAGGTCCACAACGCCGCGCTCGCCGTCGCCGCGGTCGAGGCGTTCGTCGGCGGAGGGGAGCAGCGGCTCGACCCCGACCTGGTGCGCGCCGGCCTCGCGGCGGTCCGCTCGCCGGGCCGGCTCGAGATCGTCCGGCGCTCGCCGACCGTCATCGTCGACGCGGCACACAACCCGCACGGCGCCCGGGCTCTCGCCGCGGCGCTGCGGGAGTCGTTCACCTTCGGGCGGCTCGTCGGCGTCCTCGCCGTCCTGCGCGACAAGGACGCGACGGAGATCCTCGAGGTCCTCGAGCCGGTGCTCGACGAGGTCGTCGTCTCCCGGACGACGTCGCCGCGGGCGCTCACACCGGCCGAGCTCGGCGCGCTGGCCGTCGAGGTCTTCGGCGAGCACCGGGTCACCGTCGTCCCCGACCTGCCCGACGCCCTCGACCGGGCGGCCGAGCTGGCCGACGAGGGCGGCGTCAACGGCGGCGTCGTGGCGACCGGCTCGGTCGTCACCGCGGCCGAGGTCCGGATGCTGCTCGGCGCGAGCGACGGGTGACCGGGTGAGCGCGCTCAAGGGCTACGGCACGCTGGGGAAGTTCACCTGGCGGATGCTCGCCACCGTGCTCGCCGGTCAGGCCGTCGTCATCTTCTTCGGGGCTCTCGTCGCGCGGGCGCTAGCGGACGCGCGGGGCGACGCCTCGTCCTCGGCGCTGCTGTGGGTCGGCTCCGGTCTCGCCGTCCTCGCG
Organism: Nostocoides sp.; assembly: GCA_039812405.1. Classification (GTDB taxonomy): domain Bacteria; phylum Actinomycetota; class Actinomycetes; order Actinomycetales; family Dermatophilaceae; genus Nostocoides. The sequence continues at coordinate 16,743 of JBDIAL010000023.1, read as the reverse complement.
CTGATCGCCGCGGGGATGATGCGGCGGCCGTTCGGGGTGACCCTGGGCTGGCTCGTGCAGCTCGCGACCTTCGCCGCGACGTACTGGGTGCGCACGATGTTCGTCGTCGGCGTCATCTTCGGGGGGCTGTGGGTGCTCTGCCTCGTCCAAGGCGACCGGATCGACCGGGAGCAGGCCGCCCGGGCCGCGGCTCGATAGGCTCAGGCGCGTGACCGACATCGAGCGCTCCCTCGTCATCGTCAAGCCGGACGGGTATGCCCGCGGCCTCACGGGGGAGGTGCTGCGCCGGATCGAGGCGAAGGGCTACACCCTCGTCTCGCTGTCCGTGACGACCGCGACCCGCGAGCAGCTGGCCGCCCACTACGCCGAGCACGAAGGCAAGCCGTTCTACGAGCCGCTCGTGGAGTTCATGAGCAGCGGGCCGGTGACCGTCGTCGTCATCGAGGGGCACGACTGCATCCGGGGCTTCCGCTCCCTCGCCGGTGCGACGAACCCGACGGAGGCCGCGCCCGGCTCGGTCCGTGGCGACCTCGGCCGCGACTGGGGCGAGAAGGTGCAGAAGAACATCGTCCACGGCTCCGACTCCCCGGAGTCCGCCATCCGCGAGATCGGCATCTGGTTCCCCGGTCTGTGAGCTGACTCCGGGAGCTGACCCGCAGGGCTGACCTCGCCCTGCACGTGGCCGGGGCCCGGAGAGCTGTGCCGTCCGGTCAGCCGCGTTCCCGGCGGGTCTCCGGCCCTCGGCGTCTTCCGGTGCGGTGGAGGACGCCGGACGGGCATGCTGAACCGCCCGTCGATGCTCAAGGTGACCAACTCGTCCAGCCACGGCATCAACGTCCCAGCCCGATCCTCCCCCAGGCGCAGAGTCTGCGCCGGTTCCGTGTAGATCTCCTGCGCCAAATCCTGTGCGTCGAGGCGGTCTTCGAGCAGTTCGACATACTGCCACCGCACCTGATCCATTACGTAATCGGTATCGAGGTAGACCGTCGTGCACGTGACGTGGCTCTCCGGCTCACTGCCACACAGGACGTTCGAGGCCAAGAGGATCACGTCACCGACATTGGCCGGCTTCTGACCGAACTCGCTGAACAAGATCGCCGACCCCGACCTGACGACGATCACCTTCACGCAGTCGTAGACGACAGGCCCGACCGGACGATGGAAGGTCCGTGTGCGCGCCAGGATCGGGTCGTACTGCCACGCTTCGGGCCGCGACTCATCGGCCGGCTGTGGGAACTGGGTGGCGGGCATCGCTTGGAGTGAGAGAGCAGGCTCGCGTCCTCCGCGTGGGGTAGCGTCGCCCCGAACTGGACGCCGCGCTCGAGTCGCTCATCGCAAAGTACAGACGCTAGACGCGATCCGGCTCCGCGCCGCCAAGCTGCGATCGTGTGAGTGCGCGGTGCAGGATCAAGAGCAGCCCGATGTAAAGGGCCACCAGGAGCAGCGGTGAGGCGCTGACCGCGAAGAAGGAGCCGATTGCCCATACGATTGGCCAGACTGCCAGTATCCACCGAGGCACGAGTCCCACACGCCAGGATCCCGCGGCGAACAGAGCCATGCCAACCACGGCGCCCAAGGTCCCGAGCACATAGCTCGGACCGCCCTGCACGTCGTGGCCCGCCACGAGGCTGAGCACGATGACGACAACGAGCACCGTCAAGCAAACGCCGGCGACCAGCACGCCAACCAGACCGAGTCGGCCGTCCGCTCCCAATTGTTGCCGACGCACGCCGATCATGACCAGGAGCGGACCGACAGCGGCGGGCAGTGCACTCGCTGTGAACCAGTAGTCGGCCGTTTGGTAAGCGCCGGCTCCGGAATCGGTCGCCCAGAAGCCACCGACCGCGGCTTCGAGGAGCGCTCCGAGGATTCCGATCGCAGCGCCGATCAGGGCCCACCGGTAGCCGGCGCGGCGGCGATCCTGGTCCTGCGGGGTGGCGGTCCCGTCGGTGGACATCGCGGTCATGGTCGTCCTTTCGTTCTCCTGCTTCGACCGTAGGGAGACAGGCCGCCCCCGTCATCATCAGCGAGACCGAACCTCGCTCATCCCCAGGGCGTCCTCCTTCCGGAGGACGCCGCGCGTGGGTCGCGGTACTACCCTGGTCTGGTGGATAGGCGCCTATTGGCGGGCGCCAGGCATGCCGACCTTTTGGTTTCCGCTGGCTTCGTGACCGCCGCCGCGATTGAGGTCCTCGTCCGATGGCACGATCAACCGGTCGCGCTGGTCGTCGGTCTCGGTGGTTCGCTGGGGTTCGGGTTCCTCGTGCTGCGCAGGACCCATCCGCTCGCGATGATCTGGATCGTCTCGGCCGTCGGCGTGCTCGAGGCGCTCCTTCTCACGCTGCTCGTGCCGACGGTGTTGACGAACTCCGACGTCGCCATCATCGCTCTGCTGGTCGCGACTTACTCCTTGGGCATCCACGGCAGTAGGAGAGCGCTCGTGCTCGGCGCGCCGGTGCCCGTTCTGGCGATCCTCGCCGTCGACCTGTTGCAGCCGCGGGACCATCCTCTGTCTAGCGCACTGCCCTTCGCCGTCTTCTTCGTCGTGGTCATCCCCGCCATCGCCGGCCGTCTCGTCCGGGGCCGGGCTCGGATGGTCGAACGACTTCGCGCGCAGACCGCCGAGCTGAAGGCACACCAGAAGATGTGGGTGGAAGAGGAGCTCGCACGCGAACGCTTCCGTCTCTCAGAGTGCTTCCACGAGCTCCTGCTGGTTGAGATGCGTGCTCTCGCCGAACGCGTCGATGCTGCGGTGGCCAACCAGCTGGTGAGTGTCCAGGACGTGTCCGCAGTCGAGGATGCCGCCCGCGGTCTGCTCGCCCAGACGCGCGAGGCCGTCGTCGCCCTGGACTCGACCGCTGCGCCGAAGCGCATGACACCCGCGGTCTCTGCTGAGAAAGCAAGGCACTCGCGCGTGGAGCGCTTTCAGGCAGAGCCCTGGGCGGCTCTCGCAGCCGCAGGCCTCGGGGCGGGACTGCTACTCGAGTTGCCCACGCTGTCGCTCCATCTGGTCGCCCCAGTCGCGGTGCTCGCCTGCGTGCTGCTGGTGCTCCCGATGGCCTTCATGTGGGCGGCGCCGCTGGCGATGACGCTCGCCCTGTGGATGCTGGTCGCGGCGTTCGACGCCTTCGTCGCACCCTTGGACGCCAGCCTCACCGCCATCGCCTTGGCGCTCGTGCCCCCGTTCGCCGTTGCTGCGCTGACATCGACCCGACCGCGGGCTGTTGCAGGGCTCGCCATCTGTATGCTCGGCGAGTTGGCGTGCTTCGGGCTCCAGGGCCTCACCGACGCCGCCGTCATCGTGGCGTTGGCCTGGTCCGCCGGTGTCGTGCTTCAAGAACGCCGCCGACTGGTCGATCGGCTCCGGCGTACCGCGGTGCTACTTGCAGAACAGCGCGAGATCGCGGCCTCGCGGGCAACGCTCGAAGAACGCGGCCGACTGGCTCGCGAGCTCCACGACGCGCTGGGCCACAGCCTCACCGTCGTGGCTTTGCAGGCGGAGGCGGCTCGGAGACTGTGGGATGCCGACCACGAGCGCGCGCTCAGCGTGCTGCGGACGCTCTCCGCGGCGACACACGACGGACTCACCGATTTGGAGCTCGGCTTCGCGCCCGCCCCCTCTGGCCCGCTGCTCACGGCCGCCTCGCTGGACGGGTTGGTGGGGGCAGCGCGACTCGGGTCACTGCAGGTCGAGACGGACTTCGACGAGGTCGCCAGCATGCTCGACGACACCCGTCAGGTGGTCGTCTACCGAATCCTGCAGGAGTCACTGACGAACGTCCTTAAGCACGCTCCCGGCGCGACCGTCCGGGTTGCGGTCCGGTCGGTGGGTCCGTACGTCGAGGTGTCCGTCATCAATACCCGGGGAACCGTGAGCCGCCCCAACCCCGAATCGGGTCGGGGCCTGATCGGCATGAGAGAGCGTGCTGAGTCCTGCGGAGGTCTGCTGAACTGGAAGGCGCGGACGGATGGTGGGTTCCAGGTCCGCGCGCACCTGCCGACCACTCTGGTGCCGACATGATCCGCGTGGGGATCACCGACGATCAGGAGCTGATCCGCGCCGGCATCCGGACGATCCTTGAGACCGAGCCGGACCTCGCTGTGGTGGGCGAGGCAGGCAACGGCGAGGAGACGCTGGCCCTGGTGGCGCGGGAGCATCCTGACGTCCTGCTTCTTGACGTGCGGATGCCAGGTCGCGATGGACTCTGGACCGCTCGGGAGGTTGTGTCCGAGTATCGCGGCACCTCGGTCCTGATGCTGACGACCTTCGACTTCGACGAGTACGTCTACGAGGCGCTGCGGGCAGGCGCCGCAGGGTTTCTGCTTAAGGACATGCCCGGCGACGAGGTGGTCGACGCGATTCGGCAGGCCGCGCGTGGCCGGGACGGCCTCCTCGCCCCCTCCTTGACCCGGCGTCTCATCGAGCGTTTCGCCTCGCGGCCCTCGCGGCCGGCGCCTGAGCGACTGGGCGGGCTGACTTCTCGCGAGGTCGACGTCCTCCGGCTGATCGCGGAGGGCCTCTCCAATGCCGAGATTGCCGCTCGCCTGGTGATCGCGGAGACGACCGTCAAGACACACGTCGCACGCGTGCTGTTGAAGCTGGGCGTGCGTGACCGGGTGCAGGCCGCGATCGTCGCCTACGAGACCGGGCTCGTCACACCCGGGGTGGTGTGAACCTGTTCGGTCACTTTGGTCATGAGGCGACGCGACGAGCCAAATCGTCACCGAACTGAACCAGCGCGCCCGCGCCGACCGGGTGGCCGCCGGAACTGTCGAGGCTGGCGGCGTCGCCCTCCACGACGGCACACAAGCGGGAACCGGCGACCAGATCGTCACCCGCCACAACGACCGACGCCTGACCAGCGACGACGGGCGGTGGGTGGTGAAGAACGGCGACCGTTGGCAGGTGACCGGCAGGTTCGAGGACGGCTCTCTCGCCGTGCGTCGTCTCGGGCGGGGCAGCGCACCATACGGGCAGACAGTCGTGCTCCCCGGCGGATACGTGATCGAGCATGTTGAGCTCGGTTACGCTGCGACCGTTCACCGCGCACAGGGATCGACCGTGGACACCCCCCACGCGATCCTCGACCCGGACACCGCGACCCGCGAACTGCTCTACGTCGCCATGACCCGAGGCCGCGACGCCAACCACGTCTACCTGACGACCGATGAGGCCGCCAGCGTCGAGGAACACCACGACGAGCACGCACAGACGCCGACCGCGCGCGAACTGCTGGAACAAGTCATGGTCCGAACCGACACCGCACCGACCGCGACCGAGACCCTGCGTCTCGCGGTCACCGAGCACGCCTCGCTGACCCAACTCGTCCGCGAGTACGAGACCATCGCCGCGCACGCCCAGCACAGGCGGTGGGAGAAGCTGCTGGAAGACAGCGACCTCACCGACGCCCAGCTCGACCTCATCTTCGACAGCCCCGACCTGCCCCGGCTCGAAGCCGCCCTCTCCCAAGGCGAAGCCAACGGGCACGACATGGAACGCATCCTCAACAGGGCGGCACCCCGATTGAACGAGCACCCCCGGCCCGCCGCCGCCCTCAGCAAAGTCATCGAGCACTACGCCAGCCAGCCGCGCGGAGGCACGCCCCATCGTCCCGCAGCGAGTCGCAGGGCTCATCCCGATCCCGCAAGGAGACCTCACCACCGACCTCCGGGCGGCACTCACCCAGCGCGAACGGCTCATCACCAGCGCCGCGCGCACCCGTGCAATCGGGGCGATCCGCACCGGCGAACCCTGGGCCATGCGGCTCGGCCCGGCACGAAGCGTGGCTGCGCTTGGCAGCCACGATCAGCCTCTACCGAAGCAAGCACAACGTGACCGGGCCGCTACCGCTGGGCGACACCAGGGCGATCACCGACCACGCCCAAGCCCGCGACTACCGTGCGGTCCGCGACGCCTACCAGCGTGTCCGCCGACTCGCCGCCCCCGAACCCTCACGAACGAGCGATCGCCGGCCCGCTGTCGAACGCGTCCAAGGACGCGGCCTCTGAACGCAAGCAGGAGTGTCCGACGCCGCAACTACCGTGAAACCATGCCGAGGATCATCAACGACAGCCAAGACCGCGAACTGATCGTCACCGATCACGTCCAGTTCAACGGCATCGCCACCGCCACCGCCGGCGTCCGCGTCCGAAACGGCGGCATCCTCAACACCAACGGAATCATCAGCGAACACCTCATCATCGAAGACGGCGGACACGTCAACCTCAGCGGCACCTGCGCAGGAACCCTCACCATCCACCGCGGCGGAAGCCTCGACATGACCGGCACCATCACCACACGCATCCCGGCCACCATCGACGGTGAAATGCTCATCGCCGTCGGAGCAAACATCCGCGGCCAGCAACTCGCCCCCGACGGCACCTTCACCCCGCCCACCACCGAGCCGCGAGCCATCACCGACTCCACACCCCGATACCGACTGCTCACCGGAGGCCGGAACATCACCCTCGCCCCCGCCTGAATCCGATAAACTCGGCCTCACAAACGGTTAGGTTCAGACGCTGGTCCGTTTGGCCCACAACGGCACCCTCCTGTGCGGCCGACACCACACCATCGTCCACCGCGACCGCCTCACCGCCACCGTCAGCGCGGACGGCGTCACTTGGAACCGCACACCAGGCTCCTACGACACTCCACCGCCCCACGACAACGACAGCCACCCGCCGTGATTCCCGACGGTCGTCAGGCCATGGACTCGCCGACGATGCGGTCGTCCCCTTTCAGTCCATGGACTCGTCGACGATGCGGTCGTCCCCTTCGCGCAAGCCGACCCGGTGGGCCTGGCGACCGAGCATGTGGGCGCCGATGGGGGCCGTGAAGAGCTGGAACACCCCGACGAGGACGACGAGCCCGACGGCGTGCGGGTCGCGCATCCGGAGCGCCACACCGAGGAGGACGAGGAGGACCCCGAGCACCTGGGGCTTCGTCGCGGCGTGCATCCGGCTGAACAGGTTGTCGAACCGGATGATCCCGATCGTCGCGACGAGCGCGAGGAGCGCTCCCGAGAGGAGGCAGATCGAGGAGATGACATCGCGCACCACGGACCAGGTCATGGCCGGTCCTCCTCGGGGGTGGAGTCGTCGGCCTCGCGGCCCGTGGCATACCGGGCGACGCTCACCGAGCCGACGACGCCGACGAGGGACAGGACGACGAGCACGGGCAGGGTCGAGGCGTGCCGGTTGAGGGCGGCCTCCGCGCCGAGGCCGGCGATGAAGATGGCGACGAGGGTGTCGAGGGCCACCGCGCGGTCCGGCATCGTCGGGCCGCGGACGATCCGGATCGTGGCGAGGACGGCGGCGACGGACAGCAGGGCCCCGGTCACCGCGACGACCCACGCGTAGGCGCTCACGGCGCGTCCCCCTCCGGTCGCCGGAGCCGGGCGATGTCGTCGGGCTCGCCGAGCGCCTCGACGACCCGCTGCTCCTGGGCCCACACGTGCTGCCGGGCCCGGTCGACGGCGGCGAGGTCGGGCGTGTCGATGACGTGCAGCTGGACCGACCAGGTCTCCTTCGACGCCTCGATGAGCAGGCTGCCCGGCACGAGCGAGAGGAGCTCGGAGGTCAGCATGAGCGCGATGTCGCTGCGCGTGCGCAGCGGGACGACGATGACCGAGTTGCGCGGGGGCCGGCCCGGGCGGAGCGCGAGGAGCGCCACCTGGAGGCTCGAGGCGAGGAGGTCCTTGACGAAGACCAGGACGAGCCGGGCGAGCGCCCGGGGGTGCGGCCGGACGGCGAGTGGGAGCGGGGGCTGGGGGAGGACGAGGAGCACGGCCACCGCGACGAGGACGCCGGCGACGAGGTTCCCGATGCTCGGCTCGCCCCAGAGCATGACCCAGACGAAGGTCAGCCAGACCACGGCCGGCCACTGGCGGCGCAGCGGCACCCGGCGGGGCGGCGAGCCGCTCATCGGGTGATCCCCGACCCGTCCTCGAGGACGGCGTGGACGTAGGGCGTCCGCTGCTCGAGCTCGGACGCCGCGCGCGAGGCGATCCCGAAGAGGGGACCGGCCACGAGGGTGATGGCGCTGGAGAGGACGACGAGGGCGACGGTGGGTCCGACCATGGCTCGGGGCAGCGCCCGGACGCTCGCGATGGTCGGCGCCCACGGCTCGCCGGTCTTCGTGCCGGCCGCGCCGACGAGCACGGCCCCGCCGGTCGGCCCGCTCGGGTCGGAGGCGTCGATGTCGCTGTCCTCGTCACGCGGCCGCCAGAACGCCCGGTTCCACGTCTTGGCGATGGCATACAGGGTGAGCAGGCTCGTCACCATGGACGCGGCGACGGCGAGGTATGCCAGCCAGGTCCCCTCCGCGACGCCGGCCTCCGCGAGCCCCACCTTCCCGAAGAAGCCCGAGAAGGGCGGGATCCCGGCGAGGTTCATCGCAGGCACGAAGAACATGAGGGCGAGCAGCGGCGCGGCCTTCGCGAGCCCGCCGAGCCGCGCGAGCGCCGTCGACCCGCCCCGGATCTCGATGAGCCCGGTGACGAGGAAGAGCGTCGTCTGGATCGTGATGTGGTGGACGGTGTAGAAGATCGCCGCGGCAAGCCCGAGCCGGGAGGCCAGCGCGATCCCGAGGATCATGTAGCCGATGTGGCTGATGAGGGTGAAGGACAGCATCCGCTTGATGTCCGACTGCGCGACGGCGCCGAGGATCCCGACGACCATCGTCGCCGTCGCGGCCCAGAGCAGCAGGGTCGTGAGGTGGTTCTCCGGGAAGAGGATCGTCTGGGTGCGGATGATCGCGTAGACGCCGACCTTCGTGAGCAGCCCGGCGAAGACGGCGGTGACGGGAGCCGGGGCCGTGGGGTAGGAGTCGGGCAGCCAGGCGGACAGCGGGAAGACGGCCGCCTTGATGGAGAACGCCGTGAGGAGGAGGAGCTGGAGGACGGTCCGGACGTCGGCCGGGACGGCGGCGAGCTTCTCGGACAGGTCGGCCATGTTGACCGTGCCGGTCGCGGCATACACCCCGGCCAGGGCGACGAGGAAGACGACCGAGGACAGCACGGAGACGACGACGTAGGTGGAGCCGGCGCGCACCCGCGGTGCGGTGCCGCCGAGGGTGATGAGGACGTAGCTCGCCGCGAGGAGCACCTCGAAGCCGACGTACAGGTTGAACAGGTCACCGGAGAGGAAGGCGTTGGAGACGCCCGCGGACAGCACGAGGAACGTCGGGTAGAAGACGGACAGCGGGGTGTCGCGGCCGAACTCGACGATGCCCTGGCCGACGGAGTAGACGAGGACGCACAGCGTGACGATCGTCGAGGTGAGCAGCAGCAGGGCGGACAGCGAGTCGGCGACGAGGACGATCCCCAGCCGGGCCGGCCACCCGCCGACGTGGACGACCTGCGGGCCGTCGCGGTAGGCCCCGACGAGCAGGACGGCCGCGATGACGACGACGGCCGACAGGGTCGCGATCCCGACGACCCGCTGGGCCCGTGCGTTGTGGCCGAGCGTGAGACACACGCCGGCGCCGAGGAGGGACAGCACGACGGGGAGGGGGATGAAGAAGGACATCGCGGTGTGGGTCGTCATCGGTCGGCTCCCTCCTCGTCCGGTGCTCCGCCGAGGTCGTCCTCGTAGGAGTGCGACGCCTCGTCGCGGTCGGCGAGGGCCATGATGAGGGTGTCCTCGATGTCGTCCTGGACCTCGTCGTCGCCCTGGAGCTGCTGGGAGCGGTATGCCATGGCGAGGAGGAACGCGGCGACCCCGAGGGTGATGACGATGGCCGTGAGGACGAGGGCCTGGGGCAGCGGGTCGCTCATCGGGGAGGAGTCGTCCGGGTCGATGATCGGCGCGCGCCCCGGGGCGCCCGAGGTGACGAGGAAGACGAGGCTCACGGCGTTGCCGACGAGCAGGGTGCCGACGACGATCCGGGTGAGGCTCCGCTCGAGGAGCAGGCTCACGCCGGCGCCGAAGGTCACGGCGATGACGACGAGGAGGAGGACGTCGACGCTCACGGGAGGGCCTCCGCATCGGCGTCGATCCCGCCGCCGAGGCTGCGGAAGATGTCGAGCATGAGGCCGACGACGACGAGGTAGACCCCGATGTCGAAGACGGCCGACGTCACGACGTGCAGGTCGCCGATGAGCGGCACGTGGAGGTGGAGGATGGCGCTCTGGAGGACCTGGCCGCCGACGGCGAGCGGGGCGAGGGCGGCGACCGTCGCGACGACGAGGCCGAGCCCGAGGAGTCGGCCGGCGTCGACGGGGGCCGCCTCGTCGAGCTCCCGCCGGCCGCCCGCGAGGTAGCGCACGCCGAGGGCGAGCCCGCACATGAGCCCGCCGGCGAAGCCGCCACCCGGGCCGTTGTGGCCGGCGAAGAGCAGCCAGACCGAGAAGACGACGATGGTGTGGAAGGTCAGTCGGGTGACGATCTCGAAGACGATCGAGCGGTCCTCGCGACGCTGGGTCCGGCCGGCCCGCAGCCAGGTGCTGGCCGGCTCGTGACGGCCCAGCGGCTCGGCGGGGCTCTGCTCGCCACCCCGACCCGTGATGAGGAAGATGAGCGAGGCGACGCCGGTCGCCGCGACGACGAGGACGGAGATCTCGCCCATCGTGTCCCACGCGCGGATGTCGACGAGGGTCACGTTGACGATGTTGCGACCTCCGCCGTAGTCGAGGGCCGCCTGCGGGAAGAGGTCGGACACCGGCCGCCCCACCCTCGCCCCGGTCGCCATCGCGGTGAAGCCGGCCGCGAAGAGTCCCGCGAGCATCCCGATGCCGCGCCGGGCCCAGACCCCTCGCCGTCTCGGTCGCCGGGAGAAATGGGGCGCCATCCGGCGCAGGACGAGGACGAAGAGGACGAGCGTCACCGTCTCGACGAGCACCTGGGTGAGGGCGAGGTCGGGAGCGCCGTGGAGCACGAAGAGCATGGCCGTGCAGTAGCCCGACACGCCCGCGAGGATGACGGCGGTGAGCCGGCGGCCGGCGGTCATCGTGAGGAGGGCCGCGGCCGCGAGGAGGACGCCGACGGCGATCTGGGCGGGGCTGTCGAACCCGACGTAGCGTCCGTGCCAGGTGCGGTTGCGGACGAGCATCGTGCCGGGCCCGAGGAGCACGACGAGCAGGATGGAGGAGAGGTAGAAGGGCAGCGACCCGCGCTGGGTGCGCCCGGTGAGCTCGACGGCCAGCCGGTCGGTGCCGCGCAGCAGCCCCTGGTAGACCTCCTCCGCGGTCGGCAGCCAGCGCGGCGCGGCGACGGTCTCCCGGCGCCGGAGGACCGCGAACAGGCCCAGGCCGAGGACGACCGCGAGGGCCGAGAGCGCGAGCGGCGTGCCGAGCCCGTGCCACAGGGCGAGGTATGCAGGGTGCCCACCTGCGGGGAAGAGGCCGTCGTACCCGGCGATGACCCGGGTCATCGGCCCGGTGGCGAGGGCGAGCGCGACCGTCGCGAGAGTGAGCAGGACCGACGGGGTGACGAACCCGGCGGACACCGGGTCGACGGGGGTGGGTCCGGCCAGGTCGGCCTTCGTCGCGAACGTGCCCCAGACGAACCGGGCGGTGTAGGCGACGGTGAGGACGGACCCGACGACGAGCCCGGCGAGGACGAGGGTGGTGGCGAGCGACGGCATACCGGGAGTGCCGTCGTGGGCCGCGTCGAGGAAGGCCTGGTAGACCGACTCCTTGGCGACGAACCCGAGCAGGGGCGGGATCCCGGCCATCGAGGCCGCGGAGACCACGGCGACGGCGAAGGTGACCGGCATCCGGCGGGGCAGGCCGGACAGGCGGCGCAGGTCCCGGGTGTGGGCGGTGTGGTCGACGATGCCGACGACCATGAAGAGCGCGGCCTTGAAGAGGGCGTGCGCGACGACCATCGCGACGGCGGCGAGGGCCCCGGCGCGCGTCCCGAGGCCGGCGACGGCGGTGAGGAAGCCGAGCTGGGAGACGGTGCCGTAGGCGAGGAGGAGCTTGATGTCGTCCTGGGCCAGTGCGCGCAGACCCCCGACGAGCATGGTCGCTGTCCCGACGAGGAGGAGCAGCGGCCGCCACAGCGGGTCGTCGGCGAAGGCGGGCGCGAGCACCATGACGAGGAAGACGCCCGCCTTGACCATCGCGGCGGCGTGGAGATAGGCGCTGACCGGGGTGGGGGCCGCCATCGCCCCGGGCAGCCAGAAGTGGAAGGGGACCTGCGCCGACTTGGTGAGCGCACCGAGGAGGACGAGCCCGATCGCGACGGTCGTCACCGGGCCCGTCGGGGCGTGGGCCAGGACGTCGTCGACGCGGAAGGACCCGGCCCCGTGTCCGAGGAGGATGAACCCGACGAGCATCGCCAGGCCGCCGACGGTCGTCACGATGAGCGCGGTCATCGCCGCCCAGCGGTTGGCCTGCCGCTCCGGGTTGTGCCCGATGAGGACGTAGGAGAAGACCGTCGTCAGCTCCCAGAAGACGTAGAGGAGGAGCAGGTCACGGGCCAGGACGAGCCCGAGCATCGACCCGGCGAAGGCGACGAAGGTGCCCGAGAAGCGCCACAGGGCGGGGTCGCGGGGTGGGAAGTACCACGCGCAGTAGACGAGGACGAGGGCTCCGACACCCGTCACGAGGAGGGCGAGGACCCAGCTGACGGTGTCGAGGCGCAGGGCCAGCTCGAGGTGGATCTGCGGCACCCAGCGGACGGTCTCGGTGAGGGTCCGGGCGCCGGCGCCGGTCACCGTGGGGGCCTGGGCGACGAGCCAGCCGAACGCCGCCGCGGGCACGACGGCGAGGACGAGGAAGGCGCGACGGCCGAGCGGCCGGACGAGCCAGGGCGCCGCCGCCGCGGCCACCGCGTGGGCCAGCAGCAGCACGAGCAAGCCGAAGTCTCCTTCCGTCCCGGGGCAGTCTAGGGGCAGAGGTCGCCGGTAGTGTTGCCCCCATGGCTGACTTCGATGTCGTTGTCCTCGGTGCCGGTCCCGGCGGCTACGTCGCCGCGATCCGGGCCTCCCAGCTCGGCCTGCGAACGGCTGTCGTCGAGAAGAGGTACTGGGGCGGGGTCTGCCTCAACGTCGGGTGCATCCCGAGCAAGGCGCTCCTGCGCAACGCGGAGATCGCCCACATCCTCACCCACGAGAAGGCCGTCTTCGGCATCAGCGGCGAGGCGTCGATGGACTTCGGCGTCACCCATGCCCGCAGCCGCAAGGTGTCCGATGGCATCGTCAAGGGCGTCCACTTCCTCATGAAGAAGAACGGCATCGAGGAGATCCACGGCTGGGGCACCCTCACCGGGCCGGCGTCCATGGACGTCGCCCTCGAGGACGGCTCGACCCGCTCCCTCACCTACGACAACCTCATCCTCGACACCGGCGCGACGACGCGCATGCTGCCCGGTGTCCAGGTGAGCGCCAACGTCGTGACCTACGAGGAGCAGATCCTCGACCCCCGGCTGCCCCGCTCCATCATCATCGCGGGGTCGGGCGCCATCGGCGTCGAGTTCGCCTACGTCCTGGCCAACTTCGGTGTCGAGGTGACGATCGTCGAGTTCCTCGACCGGATGGTCCCGACCGAGGACGCCGAGGTCTCCAAGGAGCTGGCGCGCCACTACAAGAAGCTCGGCGTGACCGTCCTCACCGGCACGAAGGTGGAGGGCGTCGAGGACACCGGGAGCGGGGTCCGCGTCACCGTCTCCCCGGCCGCCGGCGGAGAGAGCCGGGTCCTCGAGGCCGACCGCCTGCTCTCGGCGATCGGGTTCGCGCCCCGCCTGCAGGGCTACGGCCTGGAGTCCACCGGGGTCGCGGTGAGCGAGCGGGGCGCCGTCGTCATCGACGACCACTGCCGCACCAACGTCCCCGGCGTCTACGCCATCGGCGACGTCACCGCCAAGCTCATGCTCGCCCACGTCGCGGAGGCCCAGGGCATCGTCGCCGCGGAGACCATCGCGGGTGCCGACACGATGCCCGTCGAGTACGACTTCATCCCGCGGGCCACCTACTGCCAGCCCCAGATCGGCTCGTTCGGCTACACCGAGGAGCAGGCCAGGGAGCGGGGCTACGACGTCCTGACGGCCAAGTTCCCGTTCTCCGCCAACGGCAAGGCCCAGGGCCTCGGCGAGGCGGTCGGCTTCGTCAAGGTCGTGGCCGACGCGACCCACCGGGAGATCCTCGGCGCCCACATGATCGGCCCGGACGTCACCGAGCTCCTCCCCGCGCTGACCCTCGCCCAGAAGTGGGACCTCACCGCCGACGAGGTGTCGCGCAACGTCTTCGCCCACCCGACGCTGTCCGAGGCCGTCAAGGAGGCCGTCGAGGGCATCGTCGGGCACATGATCAACCTCTGACCGTCGACGTCTGACCCGGCCCGCGAGCTCGGAGCGGGACTGCCCATTCGACACCAGCCTCGGTCTCCGGGTCACCGACCCGCAGACTGGTGCCTCGCCCGGCCCGCCGAGTGGTGTCAGCCGGAGGCGAGGCGCTCCGACGCGGCGACGAGCAGCGGGTCCATCGACGGGTCGCCCTGGCCCAGGTGGGTCAGCAGCTCCCGCCGCATCCGGGGATCCCAGAACCTCGTGACGTGCGCCGCGATCTCGGCGGCAGCCTGCTCGGGGGGCAGGTGCGCGAGCTGGCGGGCGATGTCGTTGCCCATCCGGATGACGGCCGGCTCGTGGTCGCGGTCCTCGACGGCGGCCGTCACGAGCCCACCCCGACCGGCAGGGAGGCCGCGGCACCGGCCCGTCCGGCGGCCTCGGCGGTGGCGACCCGGACCTGGACGGCGGTCACCTTGTACTCCGGGCAGTTCGTCGCCCAGTCGGAGTTCTCCGTCGTCACGACGTTGGCCCCCGTCACGGGGTGGTGGAAGGTCGTGTAGACGACCCCCGGCGGCATCCGGTCGGACACGAGCGCGGGCAGCGAGGTCACGCCGACCCGGCTCGCCACCTCGACGATGTCACCCGTCGCGATGCCGCGGACCTCGGCGTCGGAGGGGTGGATCTCGAGCACGTCCCTCGGGTGCCAGCGGCTGTTGTCGGTGCGCCGGGTCTGGGCGCCGACGTTGTACTGGGTGAGGATCCGGCCGGTCGTCAGGATGAGCGGGTAGCGGCGGGTCGTCGCCTCGGTCGTCGGGACGTAGACGGTCTGCACCATCCGGCCCCGGCCGCGGACGAAGCTGCCGACGTGCATGATCGGGGTGCCGTGCGGCGCGGCGTCGTTGACGGGCCACTGCATCGAGCCCTCGGCGTCGAGCCGGGCGAAGGACACCCCGGCGAACGTCGGTGTCGTCGAGGCGATCTCGTCCATGATCTCGGCGGCGTTGGCATACCCCATGGGGTAGCCCATGGCCGTCGCGATCTCGCAGATGACCTGCCACTCGTCCTTGCCGACCCGGCTCGGCATGATCGGCCGCACCCGGTTGATGCGGCGCTCGGCGTTGATGAACGTGCCGTCCTTCTCCAGGAAGCTCGTCCCCGGCAGGAACACCGTGGCGAACCGGGACGTCTCGTTGAGGAAGAGGTCCTGCACGACGAGCAGGTCGAGGGAGCGCAGCGCTGCCTCGACGTGCTGGGTGTTGGGGTCGGACTGGACGATGTCCTCGCCGTGGACGAACAGGCCGCGGAACGACCCGGCGACCGCGGAGTCGAACATGTTGGGGATCCGCAGCCCGGGCTGCGGCGGGATCGTGACCCCCCACAGCGACTCGTAGATGCCGCGCACGTCGTCGAGGGCGACATGGCGGTAGCCCGGGAACTCGTGGGGGAAGGACCCCATGTCGCAGGACCCCTGGACGTTGTTCTGCCCACGGAGCGGGTTGACGCCGACCCCCTCGCGGCCGATGTTGCCGGTGAGCATCGCGAGGTTGGCCAGGCCCATGACCATCGTCGAGCCCTGGCTGTGCTCGGTCACGCCGAGCCCGTAGTAGATGGCCGAGTTGGGGCCCGCGGCATACAGCCGGGCCGCCGCGCGCAGGTCCGCAGCCGGTATGCCGGTGTCGGCCTCGGTCGCCTCCGGGGAGTTCTCGGGGCGGGCGATGAAGGCCAGGTAGGCCTCGACGTCCTCGCAGCGCTCGCGGAGGAAGCCCTCGTCGTGGAGTCCCTCCGTGACGATGGTGTGCGCCATCGCGTTGATGAAGGCCACGTTGGTCCCCGGCCGAACGGGCAGGTGGAAGGTGGCCTCGACGTGCGGGGAGCGGACGAGGTCGATGCGCCGGGGGTCGGCGACGATGATCCGGGCGCCGGCGCGCAGCCGCCGCTTCATCCGGGAGGCGAAGACGGGGTGGGCGTCGGTGGGATTGGCCCCGATGAGGAGGATGACGTCGGCGTGGTCGACGGACGCGAACTCCTGGGTGCCGGCCGACGTCCCGAAGGTCTGGGACAGCCCGTAGCCCGTGGGGGAGTGGCAGACGCGGGCGCACGTGTCGACGTTGTTGTTGCCGAAGGCGGCCCGCACCATCTTCTGGACGACGTAGACCTCCTCGTCGGTGCACCGCGAGGAGGAGATGCCGCCGATGGCACCGACGCCGTATTGCTCCTGGATGGCCCGGAAGCCGGTGGCGACCTTGGCGATCGCCTCCTCCCAGGACACGACGCGCCACGGGTCGTCGATGGTGTCGCGGACCATGGGGTGCAGCTGCCGGTCCTCGTGCGCGGCGTAGCCGTAGGCGAACCGGCCCTTGACGCACGAGTGACCCTCGTTGGCGCCGCCGTCCTTCCACGGCACCATCCGGACGACCCGCGTGTCGTCGCCCGTGCCCTGGACCTCGGCCTTGAAGGAGCAGCCGACGCCGCAGTAGGCGCACGTCGTGATGACGGTGCGGGAGGGCATAC
>JBDIAL010000022.1:0-30007 GCA_039812405.1 Nostocoides sp. | reverse complement strand
GTTCTGGGCGCTCGCCGGCTTCTGCGCCCTCCTCATCGACCGCGACCACCTGCGCGAGCGGCTCGCCGACCGGGTCGGCGAGCTGCCCCTCGGGGTGTGGCCGACCTGGGGACCGTGGGTCGGCGGACGCCCGTGGCGCTGGGTGGCCGGCGTCTGCCTCGGGCTGTGCTGCGGGACGAAGTTCTCCGGGATCTACTTCGTCGCGGTCTTCGGGCTCATGGCGGTCTGGTGGGACATGGGGGCGCGCCGGGCGGCCGGGGTGCGGCGCTGGGGGCGGACCGCGCTGCTCATGGACGGCCCGTTCGCCGTCGTCTCGATGGTCGGCACGGGCCTGGTCGCCTACCTGCTGACGTGGACCGGCTGGTTCCTCTCCTCCGCGGGGTACGACCGGCACTGGGCGGCGAGCCACCCGTCCGCGCACTTCGGCTGGATCCCGGCGTCGCTGCGGTCGCTGTGGCAGTACCACAAGGAGATGTACCGGCTGGCCCTGGACATCACCTCCTACCACCCGTACATGAGCAACCCCTGGGGCTGGACCGTGTGGGCCCGCCCCACGTCGTTCTTCTACGAGAGCCCGAAGAAGGGCACCGACGGCTGCACGGTCGCCCAGTGCTCCAAGGCGATCACCTCGCTCGGGACGATCTCCATGTGGTGGCTCGCAACGGCCGCCCTCGTCGTCATCCTCTACTACTGGCTGGCCCGGCGGGACTGGCGTGCCGGCGCCATCGCGGCCGGGTTCATCGCCGGGTGGCTGCCGTGGTTCCTCTACCAGGCGCGCACGATCTTCACCTTCTATGCCGTGGCGTTCGAGCCATGGGCCGTCCTCGCCTGCGTCTTCGTCCTCGGGCTCTTCCTCGGCCGACCGACCGACTCGCCCCAGCGACGGCGCACCGGCCTGGTCGTCGTCGGGTCCTACCTCGCGCTCGAGCTCGCCCTGTTCGCCTTCTTCTGGCCGATCTACACCGCCCAGGTCATCCCCTTCAGCCACTGGCAGTGGCGGATGTGGTTCCCCAGCTGGGTGTGAGCGACGGGCGAGCGGCCCACAGCCCGAGCAGGGGCGGGGCCGACCGTGCGGCCGGTGGGCTGTCGGTGCCCGCCGATAGGTTCGGACCATGCTCCTCCTCGAGCCGGACCGACCGGTGGTGACCAGCCCCAGCGACCTGCGGGCGGCTGCCGTGTGCGAGTTCGGGCTGCTGCGGTCCTTCGACGCCCTGCTCGGCCGAGCCGAGGAGGTCCGGGCCGAGGCCGACCCCGTCCTCGCCCGGGCGGCCGCGCTCGGCGACGCCCACGAGCAGCGGGTGCTGCGGTCGCTGCGCGAGCAGGGCCTGCGCGTCGTCGGGCTGGGCCGGCCCGCAGAGCCGACCCGGGCGGCCTACGAGAAGGTCGCGCGCGACACCCTCGCGCACCTGTCCTCCGGGGCCGACGTCGTCTACCAGGCGACGTTCTTCGACGGCACCTTCCTCGGCTTCGCCGACTTCCTCGTCCGCGACCGCGAGACCGGCCGGTGGGCGGTGTGGGACACCAAGCTGGCGCGCTCGGCCGGGGTCGCGGCCCTCCTGCAGATCGCGGCGTATGCCGAGGAGCTGCGGCTGCGCGGCGTGCCCACCGCCCCCGTCGCGCGCCTCGTCCTCGGCGACCGGAGCGAGGAGGACTTCGCCCTCGACGACCTCGTCCCCGTCTACCGCGAGCGCCGGGCCCGGCTGGAGGGCATCCTCGCCGAGCACCGTGCCGACGCCGGGCCGGCCGAGTGGGATGACGAGCGATGGCTCGCCTGCGGCCGGTGCGACGAGTGCGCGGCGGCGATCGCGCAGCGGCGTGACGTGCTGCTCGTCGCCGGGGTCCACACGAGCCAGCGCAAGCGACTCGCGGCGGCCGGCGTCCACACCGTCGAGCAGCTGTCAGGGCTCGACGCCGAGGTGCCCGGCATGTCGGCGCGGGTCCGGGACAGGCTCGCGGCCCAGGCGGCGCTCCAGCTGCGGCAGGAGGCCGACGGCACGGTCCACTACGACGTCTTCGACCCGGCGGCGCTGCGGGTCCTGCCCCCACCGAGCCCGGGTGACATCTTCTTCGACTTCGAGGGCGACCCCCTGTGGAGCGACCGGGGCGACCCCGACTGGGGTCTGGAGTACCTCTTCGGCGTCGTCGACCTCGACGCCTCCGGCGAGCCGGCCTACCGAGCCTTCTGGGCGCACGACCGGGCCCAGGAGCGACAGGCGCTGCTCGACTTCCTCGCCTTCGTGCGCGACCGGCGGGCGGCATACCCCGACCTGCACATCTACCACTACGCCGACTACGAGCGGTCCGCCCTGCTGCGCCTCGCCGCGCGGCACGGCGTCGGCGAGGACGACGTCGACGACCTGCTGCGCGACGGGGTCCTCGTCGACCTGTATGCCGTCGTCCGCTCCGCGGTCCGGGTCTCCCAGCCGTCCTACAGCATCAAGAAGCTCGAGCCGCTCTACATGGGCGACGACCTGCGTGACGGCGAGGTGACGACCGCGGGCGACTCGATCGTCGTCTACCACGAGGTCACCGACGCGGTGGTCGACGGACGGGTCGACGCCGCGGCCGCGCTGCTGGAGGAGATCCGCGCCTACAACGACTACGACTGCCGCTCGACCCTGCGGCTGCGCGACTGGCTCGTCGACCGCGCGACCGAGCACGGCGTCGAGCGGGCCGGTTGCGTGGAGCCGGCTGACGCCGCCGGCTCTGCACCACCGCCGCAGGCACCGCCCGTGGAGGCGGCGCTGCGGGCCCGGGTGCCCGATGTCCCGGTGCTGGAGCGCACCCGCGACGAATGGGCCCTCGCGCTGCTGGCGGCGGTGGTGCAGTACAACCGGCGCGAGCAGAAGCCCTTCTGGTGGGGCCACTTCGACCGACTCCGCAGCCCGCGCGACGAGTGGGTGAAGGCCGGCGACGTGTTCCCCGTGGAGTCGGGCCGGGTCCTGGAGGACTGGACCACGGTGGGGCGCAAGGCGCCGCGTCGGCGCCTCGCGCTGACCGGGGTGAGCGGCGACAGCGCACCGCTGCCGGTCGGCGCCTCGGTCCAGACCGTCTACGACGAGCCGGTCCCCGACGGCGTCACCGTCCTGCCCGGCCACGTCCGCGCCGTGGGAGGCGGGAGCGTGACGGTCGTCGAGCGGCTCGTCGAGCCCGACGGTGAGGTGCTCGTCGTCGAGGAGGCCCTGCGCCGCGGGGTCGCCCCGCATACGCTGATCCCCGCCGCCCTCACGCCAGTCAGCCCACCCCGCACGGCCAGCATCGACACGGCGCTCGAGACGCTCGCCCTCGAGGTCGACCGGGCCGGCGGCCGGTTCCCCGACCAGGCCGGGCTCGACCTGCTGCGTCGTCGGCCACCCCGGACCCGCGGCGGTCGCCTGCCTCGACTCGGCATGGGTCCCGACCGGTTCGTCGACGCGGTGACAGCCGCCGTCCTCGACCTCGACCGGTCCTACCTCGGCGTCCAGGGACCGCCCGGGACGGGCAAGACCCACCTCGCCTCACGGGTCGTCACCCGGCTGGTCCGCGACCACGGCTGGAAGGTCGGCGTCGTCGCCCAGAGCCACGCCGTGGTGGAGAACCTCCTCGCCGGCCTCGTCTCCGCCGGGCTGCCCGGCGAGCTCGTCGGCAAGAAGGCGGATGCCGCGCGGGCCGAGGCGGGCGGGTGGGTCGCATTGGCCGACTTCGGCCATGCCGCCTTCTGCGCGGAGCGGGCCGACACCGGCTATGTCGTGGGCGGCACCGCATGGGACCTCACCAACCCCAAGCGCATCGAGCCGGGTCAACTCGATCTCGTCGTCGTCGACGAGGCGGGACAGCTCTCGCTCGCGACGACGCTCGCCTGCTCGACCGCCGGCGACCGGCTGCTCCTGCTCGGCGACCCCCAGCAGCTCCCCCAGGTGAGCCAGGGCCACCACCCCGAGCCCGTCGACGACTCCGCGCTCGGCTGGCTGCTCACCGACGACGCCCTCCGGCAGGCCGACGTCATCCCGTCCGAGGTCGGCTACTTCCTCGACACGACGTGGCGGATGCATCCCGCCCTCACCGAGCGGGTCTCCCGCCTGTCGTATGCCGGTGCGCTCCGGTCCGCGGAGACCGTCACGATGGCCCGGCACCTCGAGGGCGTCGAGCCCGGGCTGCACGTGGAGCTCGTCGACCACCACGACAACACGACCGAGTCGCCCGAGGAGGCCGAGCGCGTCGTCGAGCTGGTGCGCGACCTGGTCGGCCGCACCTGGACCGACCC
Organism: Nostocoides sp.; assembly: GCA_039812405.1. Lineage (GTDB taxonomy): Bacteria > Actinomycetota > Actinomycetes > Actinomycetales > Dermatophilaceae > Nostocoides. Next base: position 25,764 of record JBDIAL010000022.1, on the reverse strand, counting down.
CTCCGAGTGCCCCGACCCGGTGGTTGGATCGATGGCCGAGCCGGGGGGCGACCGCACAGCCGGGTCGGGGGCTGGCCCAGGGGCCGACTCAGCGGTCGGCTCACTGGGGCGATCGCTCGGACCGGACGACCGGCCCGACTCAGCGGTCGGCCCACCTGGACCGGACCACCGGGCCGATTCGGCGGCCGGCCCGCCTGGATCGGACGGCCGAGCCGATTCGGCGGTCGGCTCGCCTGGATCGGACGACCGGGCCAACTCGGCGGTCGGCTCGCTGGGGCGACCGCTCGGACCGGGCGACATCCTCGTCGTGAGCCCCTACAACGCCCAGGTCAACCGGATCCGCGAGGCGCTGGGTGCCGCCGGCTTCGCCGAGGTCGCGGTCGGGACGGTCGACGCGTTCCAGGGCCGGGAGGCACCCGTCGCGATCCTGTCGATGGCCGCCTCGGCCGGCGCCGACATCTCCCGCGGCATCGGCTTCCTCCTCGAGCGCAACCGGCTCAACGTGTCGATCTCCCGCGCCAAGCTCGCCGCCTACCTCGTCCGCTCCCGCGTGCTGACCGACTTCTCCCCCCGCTCACCCCGCGAGCTGCTCGCCCTCGGCGCCTTCATCGGGCTGTGCGCGCCCGACGGCGAGCACTCGGCCCTGCCGGGCGGCCCGGTCCCGTCTGGCGCCTCGCCACTCGCCCCGCCACCGGCCTCGCCGGTCATCCCGCCCCCCTCGACTGGGCGTGTCCCCATCGGAATTCCGCGGTCCCCTTGAGAACACGCCCAGTCCACTTGGGCGAGCGGTGCGAACACGCCCACTCCAGGGAGAGCAGGCCTGACCAGCCGAGGAAGGGCCGGCGCGGCCGGAGGGAGCGGGGCTGGCCGGAGGAAGCGGGCTGGGCCGGAGGGAGCGGGGCTGGCCGGAGGAAGCGGGCTGGGCCGGAAGGAGCGGGCTGGGCCGCAGGGAGCGGGGCTGGGCCGCAGGGAGCGATCAGCGTGGAGGCTGCTGCGGAGTATTCGTTGTCCAGGCAGCGAATACTCCTGAATAGCCTCCACCGTCGCCGTCCATCGTCGCGTCGTGGAGTCGGAGCAGCCGGTCGTGGGCGGCGAGGGCGAGGCGCAGCCCGAGGACGGCACCGACCGCGACGAGGACGACCCCGATGCCTGCCGTCGCGAGGAGCAGGATGGGAGTGCGTCCACCGGAGGCGTCCGGGTCCTGGTGGGCCAGGAGCGCCGTCGTGGCGAGCACCGCCCCACCGAGGAGGAGGCAGGCGTCCGCGGCATGCGCCTGGGCGACCGACCACCGCAGGCCGTCCGGGGCGGCGGCCCCGAGGGCGGCGACGGCCCATCCGGCGGGGATCCCCACCGACACGATGATCTCCGGGAGCGTGTGCCAGCCGGCGAGCACCATGGCGACCACGGTGAGCCCCATGATGCCGAGGGCGACCCCGGCGGTGCGCCATGCCGAGCCGGTCCGGGCGACGACGAGCCAGCCCAGGCCGACCGAGGTGGCGACGCCGATATGTCCGCTGAGCGGGTCAGAGGCAGTCATGACCGGCAGCACCACGGGAGCGACGATCTGGATCGTCGCGCTCCCCGCGACGGCGACCGCACCGAGGACGAGCGCGTCACGACGGGAGCGCTGCCACGTCGCATACAGGAGGAGGAGCAGGACGACGACGAGGAGGGGCACGCCGAGCGGTCCGGCGACGGCACGCAGGGCGACCCATCCGCCCGGCCGATGCAGCAGGTCGGCGCGGACCATGTCCCCGACGTCCGACCAGGCCGGGCTCGCCGCCACCCGGCTGCCCAGCCACACCGACGCACCCGCAACGGTGACCCCGGCGACGGGGCACAGGGCACGGGCCGGGCTCATGGCTACCACCGTACGCGGCGGGCTGGACGCCCCCTGGGGGTTCGCTGTGCTCCACCTGCCCACTGCGTCGCATACGGACCGATGGCGGCGCCGGGGACGGGCCAGGTGTCCGGGAGCGACGCATCCCGTCTGCCCGGCGGCACGAGCCGCGGCCGCACCAGCCACGGCCACCCAGCGCTACGGCACGAAGACGAGACGGCCGACCGTCGAGCCGTCCGCGAGGCGCTGGACCCCGTCGGCGACGTCGGCCAGCCCGAGCCGTTCGCTGACGAGCGGCTTGACCTTGCCCTCGGCCGCGAGCGCGGTGAGCTCACGGTGGCAGACGGCGATGAGCGCGGGGTTCTTCACGGCATACAGACCCCAGTGCAGGCCGACGATCGAGTAGTTCTTGATGAGCGCGTGGTTGAGGCCGGGGTTCTCGATGCGGCCCCCGGCGAACCCGATGACGAGGATCCGCCCCTCGAAGGCGATGCACTTCGTCGAGCGGTCGTAGGTGTCGCCGCCGACCGGGTCGTAGACGACGTCCGCGCCGCGCCCTCCCGTCACCATGTTGACGACCTCGACGAAGTCCTCGGTGCGCCGGTCGACCACGACGTCCGCGCCGAGCGCGCGCACGTACTCCGCCTTGTCCGCGCCGCCGGCGACGCCGATGACCCGGGCGCCGGCTGCCTTCCCCAGCTGGACCGCGGCGCTGCCGACCCCGCCCGCCGCCGCATGGACGAGGAGGGTCTCCCCGGGCTGGAGCGCGGCCCGGCGGTGCAGGCCGAACCAGCCTGTCTGGTATGCGATGACGAGACTGGCCGCCTCCGCGTCGTCGAGCGCCTCGGGGGCGGGGAAGGCCTTCGCCGCGTCGACGACGGCGTACTCGGCGAACCCGCCCGTCGGCAGCTCAGGGGTCGCGACGATCCGGTCCCCGACCTGCCAGGCGGTCACCGCGCTGCCGACCTCGACGACCTCGCCACACAGCTCGACGCCGGGCGTGAACGGCAGCGGCGGCCTGACCTGGTAGAGCCCGCGGCACAGCAGGGCATCGGGGAAGTTCGCGGCGGCGGCCCGCACCCGGACGACGATCTCCCCGGCACCGGGATGCGGCGTCTCGACCTCGCTGAGGGTGAGGACCTCGCGGGGCTCGCCGAGCTCGTGGACCTGCCATGCCTGCACTGTGGTCTCGCTTTCTCGCCCGGAGCGACGGTCCCCTCCGGACCGGCATCCTCGCATCCCCCGACGGCCCACGCCCACCGGCCCCCCGACGTGGCGTCGCGCTGGTCACCGCCCCGTCGTCGGTGACCAGCGCGACCGCGACCCGCGTCGATCAGACGTCGGTCGCTTCGGTCACTCGGGGCCGCTGCCCGGGTCGAGCTGCTGGGAGAGGTAGCGCTCGAGGCCGACGATCCGGATCGCGTCGAGCTGGGTCTCGAAGTAGTCGGCGTGCTTCTCCTCGTCGAGCACCATCGCCTCGAAGATCGCGGCCGTGCCGGAGTCGCCGAGGTCGCGGCACTCCTTGGCGCTGGCGGTGAACTGCGCGACGGCGGCCTTCTCGCTCTCGAAGGCGAGGGTGAGCATCTCCTGGGCGTCCTCGCCGACGGTGATCGCGTTGAGCCGCTGGACGTTGGGGTGCCCGTCGAAGAAGAGGATCCGCTCGATGAGCTCGTCGGCGTCGCGCATCTCGCCGAGCGACACGTCGTAGAAGACCTTGCCGAGCTTGGAGAGCCCCCAGTTGTCGAGCATCCTCGCGTGGAGGAAGTAGGTGTTGGTGACCGTGAGCTCGAGGGTCAGGGCGTCGTTGAGAAGGTCGACGACGCGAGGGTCGACTGGCTGCACTGTGGCACCTCCTGGGAGTGGGACATCATGGGAACCAGCCGATCGTCGCATACCACACAGAGGGTTGAACAGCAAGGCTAGGATTGCCTACCCCGTCGCCTCCGGGCCCGTGCGGGGCCCGTATGCCGTGAGGTCAGCTGGCGACCTCGTCGCCGAGCGCCTCGACCTGCGCCGCCTGGATCGCGGCGAGGTGGTCGCACAGCACCCGTTTGACGCCGAAGACACACCCCCCGCACTGCCGCCCCGCGCCGGTGCTGCCGCACACGGAGTTGACCGAGCAGGCTCCGTGGTCCACCGCGTCGCGGATGTCGCTGCAGCGCACGACCTCGCATTGGCAGACGATCACGGCGGCCCTCCTCTGCGTCTCTCAGTGCTCCGATGTCGCGCCGACATCGGAGCGATGTCCCGGAACCCGCATCCAGAACGGGCCCCGGGGCGAGGGGCCCACTCTGGATAAGGCGAGCCTAACCTACAGTTCGGGTGGCCGCTAGCACCCTCGGCGAATCCGCATCGTGACCACGGCCCGGGTGCTACCGTCCGGCCATGGTGCGGCGGGGGATCCGGTCAGCGACCGTGGCCTTGGGTGTCCTCCTCGCCACGCTGCTCGCCGGCACCGGACCGGCCGGCGCCGACACGCCACCGTGGACGCGGGTGGGGTCCGGGAGCACGGGCGGCGTCAGCGGACTGGCGCCCGCACCGACCGGCTGGGTCCTCGTCCACGACAACAAGGCGGCCGGACAGGGCCGAGTCGCCCTCCTCGACCCGGCCTTCCGGGTCACCGAGCTGGCCTGGCCGGGCGCCCCGCCCAGCGACCTGGAGTCCGTCGGGGCGGTCCCCGGCAGCCCGGGCCGTTACGTCACCTGCACCAGCTCCGGCGCCTGCTTCCTCCTGCGGATCGCCGGGACGAGGCTCACGGTCGTCAGGCCGTTCCGGCTGCCGGAGGGCGGCGCGCAGAACGAGGCGTTCGCCATGGCCACCGTGGCGGGCGGCGCGACCGTCGCCGTCTGGGCCGACCGCGGCACGGCCACGAAGCCCGCCACGGTGTATGCCGCGATCTTCCACGCCGGGAAGGGCACCTTCGGCGCTGTCACGACGGGGCGGGTCAGCGTGCCGTGGCCGACGACCGGTGTCCGGCCGGTCAGCGACGCGACGGTCGTCGGCGGGCGGCTCATCGTCAGCTCGGCCTCCGACAACGGGGACACCGGGCCCTTCGACTCGGCCGTCTACGAGGTCGGCACCGTCGCCCGCTCCGGGTCCCGCGTCCTGCTCACCCTCCACGCGCCGGTTCTCCGGGGGAGATTCCCCGGCCACAAGGTCGAGGGCGTCGCGTGCACCGACACCACGTCGACGGGCCTGCTCGGCACCGACGACGAGAAGCTCGGCGGCTTCGTCACGACGGCCGACGTCTGCTGAGGTCGACGTCCGCCGGGGTGGGGGCGCCGGGGCGGCCGAGGTGGGGGAAGGCGAGGGCGGCCGAGCCTCAGGTGGCCAGCGTCCCGCCCTCGACCGGCAGCGTGACGCCCGTGATGTAGCCGCTCGCGTCGCTCGCGAGGAACAGCAGCGCCGCCCCGATCTCCTCGTGCCGTCCGAGGCGGCCCATGAGGGTCCGCGGGATGACGGCGCCCGTGACGTACTCCTCGGGGAACTCACCGGTCATCTCGGACTCGAAGTAGCCGGGTGCCAGGGCGTTGACCCGGATGCCCTTGCGCGAGGTCCACTGCTGGGCGAGGTCCCGGGTGAGGCCGATGAGACCGGCCTTGCTCGCGGCATACGCCGCCTGGGGCAGGCCCATCGTCGTCAGGCCGAGGATGCTGCTGATGTTGACGATCGCGCTGCCCGGGCGCATCACCCGGCCGCACGACTGGGCCATCCAGTAGCACCCGTTGAGGTTGAGGTCGATGACCGAGCGGAACTGCTCGGGGGTCTCCCGGGTCGCGGGGACTGCCGTGCCGATGCCCGCGTTGTTGACGAGGATGTCGACGTGGCCGAGCTCCTCCATCGCCCGGTCGACGAGGTGCTGGCAGTCCTCCGGCCGCGTGACGTCGGTGCGGACCGCCAGCGCCCGCCGCCCCAGCTGCTCCACGAGTCCGACCGTGTCGGCGAGCCGGTCCTCACGGCGGGCGCCGAGCACGACGTCGGCGCCGGCCTCGGCGAGGGACCTCGCGAAGGTCACGCCCAGCCCGCTGGAGGCCCCGGTCACCACGGCGACCTTCCCGTCGAGCCGGAACAGGTCGAGGATGCTCATCGTGGCCGTCCTTTCCTCGGGGTGGCCGCCACCCTCGACTGGTCGCCGAAGCCTACCGAGCCGGGACCGCCCGCTGCCGGGCTGCATGAATCCGACCCAATCGGACGATCTCATGCAGACGCTCATGCAGACCGGCCCCACCGCCCCAGCCCGGCCGCCTGCATGAATCCGACCCAATTGGACGATCTCATGCAGGGCGACTCACCGCTCCTCGCGCGACGAGGCTGATTGTAGGGTTCAGCATCGACCCGTCCGAGGACCGAGGAGCACCATGATCGAGTACGCCGTCCGCAATCCCGCCACGGGCGAGGTCCTCGCCACCTACCCGACCGCGACGGACGCGGACGTCGAGGCAGCGGTCGCGGCGGCGGCCACGGCATACGACACCTGGGGCCGGACCAGCACGGTCGCCGACCGCGCAGCGCTCGTCCACCGGGTGGCCGACCTGCACGACGAGCGCCGGCAGGAGCTGGCCGAGGCCATCCACGAGGAGATGGGCAAGTCCATGGCGGGCGCCCTCGGCGAGGTGGAGTTCTCCGCCGCGATCTACCGGTTCTATGCCGACAACGCCGCAGCCTTCCTCGCCGACGAGGACATCGAGCTGCTCGGCGGCACGGGCACGGCCGTCATCACCCGGAGCCCCGTCGGCGTGCTGCTCGGGATCATGCCGTGGAACTACCCCGTCTACCAGGTCGCGCGGTTCGCCGGCCCGAACCTCGCGATCGGCAACACCATCGTGCTCAAGCACGCCCCGCAGTGCCCGCGCTCGGCGCAGCTGCAGGAGCAGATCTTCCGCGACGCCGGCTTCCCGGTCGGCGCCTACGTCAATATCTACGCCACCAACGAGCAGATCGCCGACGTCATCGCCGACCCGCGGGTCCAGGGCGTCTCGCTCACCGGGTCCGAGCGCGCCGGCGCCGCGGTCGCCGAGATCGCCGGCCGCCACCTCAAGAAGTGCGTCCTGGAGCTCGGCGGCTCCGACCCGTTCCTGCTCCTGTCGACCGACGACCTCGACGCCGCGGTCGACGCCGCCGTCAAGGCGCGCACCTCCAACGTCGGCCAGGCCTGCAACGCCGGCAAGCGGTTCGTCGTCGTGGACGAGCTCTACGACGACTTCGTCGGACGGTTCACCGACAAGCTGCTCTCGACCAGCCCCCGGGCACCACTGTCGTCGGTCACCGCCGCCGAGAACCTCGAGCGCCAGGTGCAGGAGGCGGTCGCCGCCGGGGCGACCCTCGCCACCGCCGGGGAGCGGGACGGCGCGTTCTACCCCAACGGCGTGCTGAGCGACATCAGCCCCGAGAGCCCGGTCTATCGCCAGGAGCTGTTCGGCCCGGTCGCCATGGTGTTCCGGGCGACGGACGAGGACGACGCGGTCCGGATCGCCAACGACACGCCCTACGGTCTCGGGTCCTACGTCTTCACGACCGATGCCGAGCAGGCCGAGCGGGTCGCCGACCGGATCGACGCCGGGATGGTGTTCGTCAACGGGGTCGGCGCCGAGGGTGTCGAGCTCCCCTTCGGCGGCATCAAGCGGTCCGGGTTCGGCCGCGAGCTCGGCCGGTTCGGCATGGAGGAGTTCGTCAACAGGAAGATGGTGCGAACCCTGCGGTAGCCGGGCCGCCCTCGGCGCTCCGCCCCCGGGTCTGGACAAACCGTTCAGTGTCGAATAACTTTCGTTCACCGCTGATCGCAGTGCCTCGACCCGAGAGGAACCTCCATGGTGTCACCGAGCAACCACGATCCCGACGCGGTCGACGCCGTCCTCGCACCGCTGCGGGAGCAGGGCGTCGAGACCGTGCGCGTCCTGTGGTCCGACCTGCACGGGGTGGCACGCGGCAAGGACGTGAGCATCGGGCAGTTCCCCCACCTGCTGTCCGGCGGCCTGGCCTTCTGTCAGGCGCTCATGGTGACCGACCTGTCGCCGGCGCCTCTCGAGTCGAGCCACGAGGTCGACGAGGGCTACCCGGACGCGCACCTCAGCCCGGACCTCTCGACGCTCAAGCAGCTGCCCTTCGAGCCGGACGTCGCCATCGTCCTCGCGCACGTCAACGACGCCGCGGGGGCACCCCTGGGCAGCTCGCCGCGCGACTGCCTGGAGCGGGTGGTCCGTGACCTCGCCCCGGCCGGCGTGACCCCGGTGGTCGCCCCGGAGCTGGAGTTCTACCTCTTCCGGGCCGACGACTCCGCGCCCTACGGCCTCGCGCCGTACGTCAGTCGTGACACCGCCGGCTACATGGTCGGGCGAGCGCTCGACCCCAAGGGCGCGCTGTCCACGCTCATCGGGCAGGCGCGCGCCATGGGGCTCGGGGTGTTCGCGGGCAACCACGAGTTCTCGGCCGGTCAGTTCGAGATCAACCACACCCACTCCGCCGCGGTCGACGCCGCGGACCGCGCCTTCCTCTTCAAGTATGCCGTCAAGGAGATCTCCGCCGGGCTCGGCCTGCATGCGACCTTCATGGGGAAGCCGGCCGGGAACCTCTCCGGGAGCGGCTTCCACATCCACGTCTCGCTCGTCGACGGGCACGGCGTCAACCAGTTCGACGACCCCGCCGCGCCGGACGGGCTGAGCCCGGTCGCGCACCATTTCGTCGCCGGGCTGCTGGAGCACGCGGCTCCCGTCATGGCCTTCCTCAACCCGACGGTCAACGCGTTCAAGCGACTGAGCTCCGGCGGCCTCAGCCCCACGCACGCCGACTGGGGGCTCGACAACAGGCTGTGCTTCGTGCGCGTTCCGCCCGAGCGCGGCCGCGGCGCGCGGTTCGAGCTGCGGATCGGGGACGCGACAGCCAACCCCTATCTCGGCTTCGCCGCGCTGCTCGCCGCCGGCGCCGACGGGATCGAGCGGCAGCTCGAGGCGCCCGAGGCCCGCCACGGGGTGGCCCCGACGGCGGGGGCGCCCCTCCCCCAGTCGCTCACCGAGGCGCTGGAGTGCCTCGAGCGGTCCGAGGCACTCCGCAGCCGGCTGGGCTCCGAGCTCATCGACTCGTTCGTCGCCCTCAAACGGCAGGAGATCCTCCGGTTCAACCAGGCGGTCACCGACTGGGAGATGCACGAGTACTCCTGGCTGCTCTGACCCGTCTCCCGAACGGTCGTCCCGAACGGCACCCGCCCCCATCCCCAGGGCTCCCATTCCCGCCCGTCCCACGCCCAGTCCACCCAAGGAGGTCACGACATGTCAGGTCAGGATCAGGACGTGTCAGGTCAGGACGAGCAGGTCACCCAGCAGGGACTGCGGCGCGGCACGCTCGGCGTGTTCGGCATCGCGTTCTTCGTCATCTCCGCGGCGGCCCCGCTCACGGCGATGGCGGGGGGCGCCCCGGTCGCGATGCTCCTGGGCAACGGTGCCGGGCTCCCCTTGGCATACGTCATCGTCGTCGTCATCCTGCTCGTGTTCGCCGTCGGCTACACGACGATGGCGCGCCACCACGTCAGCGCCGGGGCCTTCTACTCCTACATCGCCCGCGGTCTCCACCCGCAGGCCGGGGGCGCGGCGGCATACCTCGCCCTGCTCGGCTACAACGCGATGCAGATCGGACTCTACGGGCTGTTCGGCGCGGCGGCGTCGGGCTTCGTCCAGACCGAGCTGGGCCCGAACCTCCCGTGGTGGGTCTACGTCTTCGTCGGGATCGCCGTGATCTCGGTCCTCGGCTACCGGCAGATCGACGTGTCGATGAAGGTGCTCGGAGTGCTCGTCGCGTGCGAGTTCGCCGTCGTCCTGGGACTGATCTGCGTCATCGCCGTCAAGGGGGGCGACTTCGGGTCCGCCGGGCTCAGCGCGGCGCCATTCAGCTGGAGCAAGCTCATGAGCGGGTCGCTCGCCATCGCGCTCCTGTTCAACTTCGCCTCGTTCGTCGGCTTCGAGGCCACGGCCATCTACAGCGAGGAGGCCAAGGAGCCGACCCGCACCGTGCCCCGCGCGACGTACGTGTCGGTCCTCATCATCGGCGGCTTCTACACGCTCGCCACCTGGCTGACCATCAACGCGGCGGGTGTCGACAACATCCCGGCCTACATCGCCAAGCTCGACGACCCGACGACGTTCCTCTTCTCCATCTCCGACAAGTACATCGGCAGCGGCTACACCACAGTCATGCGGCTCCTGTTTGTGACGAGCGTCTTCGCGGCGCTGCTCGCGTTCCACAATGCCGTGGCCCGGTATACGTATGCCCTGGGCCGGGAGGGGCTCCTGCCGTCCCGGGCCGGCAGCACGCACCCCGTCCACGGGAGCCCGCACATCGGCTCCGTCGTGCAGACCGCCGTGGCGGCGGTCGTCATCCTCGCCTTCGTCGTCTCCGGCGCCGACCCGGTGCTTAAGCTCTTCGCCTGGCTGACCAACCTCGGCACCCTGGGCGTGCTCGTGCTCATGAGCCTCAGTTCGCTGTCGGTGCTCGCCTTCTTCCGCCGGAACCCCGGTCTCGAGTCGAGCACGGTGCGCACCCTCGTCGCGCCGGGCGTGGCCGCCGTCGCCCTCGCCGCCGTGACCTGCTTCGCCACCTCGAAGTTCGGGCTGCTCATCGGGGCCGACAACGCGCTCGCGTGGATCCTCCCGAGCCTGCTCGTCGTCGCGGCCGTGCTGGGCATCCTCGCCGCGCGGTGGCTGCGCAGTCGGGACCCAGTGGCATACGAGCAGATGGGACAGCACCGGCCGTAGCCCTACCACTAGGCTGTCGACATGTCCGACACCCGCGGCCCGACCCAGGCGGAGTTCGAAAGGGCCGCGGAGGAGAAGCTGGGGCCGATGGCCCTCGAGCTCGACCTCGACTCCTTCCAGGCGGTCTGGCTGCTGCATCAGACCGCCCTCGCGGCCCGGCAGCACCTCGAGCGGGCGGTCCTCGTCAAGCACGACCTCACGTGGACCCAGTTCGAGGTCCTGTGGCACCTGTGGCTCTTCGGCGAGGAGGAGCTGCGTTTCATCGCCCGGGACGTCGGCCTCTCGAAGTCCGCGACCACCAACGTGACCGGCGTCCTGGAGTCCCGGGGATACCTGATCCGCAGTCCGGGCGTCTCGGACCGCCGCCTGGTCTTCTTCAAGATCTCCCGCAAGGGCATCGGCCTCATGAAGCGGGTGTTCCCGCCGTTCAACCATGCCGAGGCCGAGTTCTCCGCCGGCCTCGACACCGGGGACAAGCAGCAGCTGTCCTCGCTCCTCCGCCGGCTGCTCGAGGAGGGACCCCGCGGGGTCGGCCCCGCCGCGCCGCTCGGGAGGAGCACCGCGCGAGCACGCGCGGGCCGGGGTCAGCCGAGCCGGTGAGGGAGCCGGTCCGGCGCTCGACCTGACGACTGCGTCGCTCCCGGACACCTGGCCCGTCCCCGGCGCCGCCATCTGTCCGTATGCGACGCGCTGCCGCGACCGGCCCGTCGCGCCGGCCCGTCGCGCCGGTCGTCGTGCGACGTCAGGCCGATCGGGCGCTCACCTGCAGCCAGCTGGTCGGTGCGCGGAAGGTGCCCGGACCGTACTCCGCGCGGAGCGCCGCGGCCGCGATCACCGTCGCCTGCTCCACGCCGAGCGTCGGGTGGGCTTCGAGCTCGCTGCGCAACGGCGTCCCGTGGCAGACGGCCCGCGCCGTCGCCTCGGCCGTGGACTCGCTCGAACCGGCGACGGTGTCGACCGTGACGACGCCGAAGCCGGCGTCGGCGAGGTGACGCCGGATCAGGTCGGGATCGAAGTACGAGTACGGCACCCGGCGCAGGAACGCGACCGGCGCCCCGCCCGACGCCGAGCCGAGGGCATCGCTCACCACCCGCCACGCCGGATTGGCCTCGATCCGGTCCCACGCGGTGAACCAGAACGTCCCGCCCGGCCGCAGCACCCGCCGCGCCTCGGCATACCCGCGCACCTTGTCGGGAAAGAACATCACGCCGAACTGACAGGCCACGGCGTCGACGGACCGGTCGGGCAGCGGCAGGCTCAGGGCGTCGGCCGCCTGCCACCGCACCCGCGCCGACGGACACAGCGCGGCCGCCGTGCGCAGCATCGGCTCGTTCAGGTCGGTCGCGATGATGTGCGCCGCGCCCCCGGCGACCAGGGCCCGAGTGAGCACCCGGTGCCCGCCGCGGTCTCGAGGATCTCGCCCGGGCTCGTGGCCAGCACCGCCGCGGCGAGGTGTCGCGCGGGCTCGGCGAAGATGAGCGGCACGAGCAGCTCCTCGTAGAGCGTCGGGATCGACCCGACGAATGCGGTGTCACCGGCCGCCATGGCGGGAGGCTATCCACGGCGGCCACTCACGGCAACCGTCTGGACCAGGGCCTCGGTCACGCGGAACTCGCCGGCCTGGGTCTGAGCCTCGGCCTCGGCCTCGACCTCGAGGTTGCCGGGGCCCTCATCGGCGTCCCAGGGGTGGACCGCAGGCTCTCGGCACGAGCCGTGGGATGTTGTCGACCTTAGCGGATGCGTCGCTCCCGGACACCTGGCCCGTCCTCGACGCCGCCATCTGTCCGTATGCGACGCATCGACGAGGTGACCTTCCGCCCAACCCGTAGGGGACGCCGTAGTGCGTGCTCGAGAGGGGGCGGCTTGGGTGTCGGGCGAGCCGACGTAGAGGAAGCCGTCCGCGATCTCCGCCTCACAGTCCGGGCAGGTCACCGGTGGCCGGCCTCCGTCTCGGCCGGTTCGGTCGCGGTGCGCCGTGGAGCGCGGCCATCCGACGCACTGCCCGACGGCGGTCCTGCCAGTCAGCGTGCGCTGTTGCGGAACTGGCTCATGAACAGGCGGCGGTAGACGCCACCCCGGGCCATCAGATCGTCGTGGGAGCCCGACTCCACCAGTCGTCCCATGTCGAGCACGAGGATCCGGTCGGCGTCCATGATCGTGGACAACCGGTGAGCGATCACGAAGCTGGTTCGCCCCGCCAGCAGCCGGGACACCGCCTGGTTGATCAGCCTCTCGTTACGAGTGTCCACGTTGGAGGTCGCCTCATCCAGGATCAGGATGTCGGGGTCGGCGACCATCGCCCGGGCGATTGTCAGCATCTGGCGCTGACCTTGACTGAGATTGGCCCCTCGCTCGGTCAACACGGTGTCGTAGCCCTGCGGCAGCCGCTGGATCCAATCGTGGCAATTGGCGTTGCGCGCCGCCGCGACGGCCTCATCGACAGTGGCGTCGCGGCGAGCGTAGCGCAGGTTGTCCATCACCGAGGCGCTGAACAGGAATGCCTCCTGGGGCACCATGCCGATCCGCTCACGGAGACTCCGCTGCCGCAGGGTTCCGAGATCCTGACCGTCCAACAGGATCCGCCCGCCGACGATGTCGTAGTAGCGGGTCAGCACGTTGATGATCGTGCTCTTGCCTGCACCCGACGGGCCGCAGATGCCGATCTTCTGTCCGGGTAGCACGTCGAAGCTGAGGTCGGTGAGCTGCAGCGGATGACCGGGACCCCGGTAGGAGAAGTCCACGCGCTCGAAGACAACATGACCACCGTCGAACCGGTAGTCGACGGCGTCGGGAGCATCAACGACGGTCGGGCGCGCGTCGATGACCTCGAACACGCGCCGGCCGGCGGCCCCAGCGTTCAGGGTGCTGCTGGTCAGCTTCGCGACGTCGGACATCGGGCCGGCCAGCAGGGAGACGTAGCCGACGAACGCGACGAGGGTCCCGATGGTCGTGTCCCCGGCGATCACCCAGATGCTCCCGATCGCGAGCACCAGTGCGGACTGCAGGGTGGTCGCTGCCGTGGTCAGCGGGACCTGGGAGAGGGACGTCAGCCAGGCCCGCCGCCCCACTCGGTAGGTGCGGTTGGCACGCTCGGTGTTCGCGGCCACTGCCCAGTCGGCACGGCCGTGGGCGATGATGACCTTGTGGCCGTCAAGAGTCTCCTCGTGGTACGCGGACAGGTCTCCGACGGTCTCCTGCAGTTCCCGGTATGCCGGCGCGGCGCTGCGCTGGATGCCGCTCGACCCCCAGAGGTAGAGCGGGACGATCAGGAGGGCGACTACGGTCAGCCGCCAGTCGACGAGCAGCATGATGCCGATGAACAGCACGATCTGGAACCCGGCGCGCAGGATCGGCCCCAGCGCGTCCTGGAACCAGCTGGCGATGGCCTCGACGTCGTTGGAGAGCCGACTGACCAGGTCGCCGGGCGGGTGCGTGGAGTAGTAGGACATGGACACGTCCTGCAGCGAGCCGAACGCATCGTCCTGCAGCCGCTTGACCGCCGCCGTGGACAGCACGGCAGTGACCCGCTCGGCGATCAGGCTCGCCGCCCCGGTGACGACGATCGAGATCGCCATCACCAGCACGACGTGGTCGAGGCGACCGGCATCCCGACTGGCGACCGCATCGATGGCGTCCCCCGAGAGCAGTGGCAGCAAGGCCAGACCCACCACGGCGATGGCGCGCAGGGCCAGCGAGATGGTGAGCCGCACGCGAGAGCCGCGCGCGGTCACATAGCCGATCAGCCTGCGCAGCGCGCCCGTCCGGCCGGTCGACGCGCCCGGCGGCAGGTTCAGCGCGTCGGTATCCTCGACCAGCTGGTCCGTCGCGACGGCACCAGTGGCGGCGTCCGCGCGGGTGTCTATGGTCATCGCCCTCCTCCTTCGACCGGCGTCCGTAGGGGCGGCAGATCCGAATCGCCCAGCTGGGAGACGTAGATGTCTCGGTAGAGCGGGCTGGTCTCCAGCAGCTCGTGGTGGGCGCCGGAGGCCGCCAGGCGCCCTCCGTCGAGCAACAGGATCCGGTCGAGGTCGATGACCGCGGAGATCCGCTGCGCGATGTAAATAGTGGTCGCACCTTCTGAGAACCGCGGGATCGCCTCCTGCACACGCGCCTCGCTTTCGGCATCGAGGGCGCTGGTCGAGTCGTCCAGAATGAGCACGGCGGGACGCGGGACGAGGGTGCGGGTCATCGAGAGCCGCTGTCGCTGGCCGCCGGAGAAGTTGTTGCCGCGCCGGCTGACCGGTGCATTCCAGGTGCCGTCGAGGTGCATCACGAAGTCGTGGGCCTGGGCCGTCCTGGCGGCCTCCTCCATGGTGGCGAAGGAGGCACCCGGATCGCCGAAGGTCAGGTTGAAGGCAAGATCACCTTGGAACAGCGGGCCGTCCTGCAGCGTATAGCCGACGATCCGGCGGAGGTCCACAGCAGACAAATGGCGGACGTCGACGCCGTCGATGCTCACCGATCCGGATTGCACGTCGTAGAACCGGGGGATGAGCGCTGCCAACGTGGTCTTGCCCGAGCCGGTCGCTCCCAGGATCCCGATTCGCTGCCCGGCTTCGATGACCAAGTCGAGATCGCGGAGCACGGGCGGGCTCGGCTCACCGTCCGGCCGCCGATAGACGAAGGTGACCCGGGAGAACTCCACCCGTCCCCGGACCTCCTCGGGGTCCAGCACGATCGGCTCCACCGGCTCGCCGATTGCCGGCTCGGCGTCGTACACCTCGAGGATGCGGCGCGCGGACTCCTCGCCCCGCAGCAGAATCGGCACCAGCAGGGCGACCGCTGCCAGCGGGGTGAGCAGTATCGACAGATAACTGGTGGCAGCGCTAATGTCGCCGATCGTAGAGCCGGACCGGTCGATGACCTGGTGCCCACCGATGCGCAGGATCAACAGCGTCCCCAACGACGCAGTTGCGACCAGGAGCGGCGATATCGACGCACCCAAGAAGGTCACCCGACTGGCGGCATACCGCAGGTCATCGGTCCGTGCTGCGTACTTCGCGACCTCCACCTGCTCCGCAGTGAACGCCTTGACCACGGGCATCCCCGCGAGGTTCTCCTGGAGGGTGCTGTTGGCCGCGTCAAGACTGCGCTGCCGGATGGCGAACTGCCGGAACATCCGAGGCACCACGACGGCGAGGATCAGCACCACGACCACGACCACGCCCAGGATGATCGGCAGGAACTGCGGCGACTGGAGAGCGAGCAGCACGATGGCAACCAGCACCATGAACGGGGCCAGCAGCGCGGTCATCACAGTGAACAGGATCGCGGTGAAGACGTTCGACGTGTCGGCGCCCAGCCTGACCAGAATGACGCCAGTCCGCATCCGATCGAAGTTCTCGAACGACAGTCGCTGGATCTGCCGGTACAGCTCGGTGCGGATCCCCCAGGCGGTGGCGTTGGCGAAGAACAGCGCCAGGGCGCCCGCACCCAGCAGGGCGACAGCGCCCACCACGGTGAGCAGGAACATCCGCACGGCTACCTCGATGACCTGCCCGGCGTCCCCGCGCGGAATAGCCCGATCGAACAGCACTCGATTCTGGTTGATGACCAGCAGTGCGCTGACAGCGGCGAGCGCCAGCAACGCCTGCGAGAGCACGAGGCGTGCGCGATAGCGCTTGACCACGAACGTCAGTCGACGCAATGAGCCCAGCAGGGTGAACCGAACCTGATCGGTCCCGTACTCGTGCGACATCTCAGCCTCCAACCGCGCTCAGTCGCCGTCGCGTCGTCTTCGCCACGTCGGACATCAGCGTTATGCGTCCACTGGTCGCATTATGCTACGTCACGGGCGATGCCTGTTTGATCAGGGACCGATAGCGAAGGAAGGACATCGACGAGAACGGGACTCCGCCGGGCCCAGGTGGGCATCGGTCAGCTGGAGGCCCTCAGCGACGGCGTCTTCGCCCCGGTGTTCCTTGTCCTCCCGAGACGTTGCGCTGGCGTCGACCCGACCGGGGCTGACGGCGGCGCCCCGCTCTCTCACCGGGGAAGCGCCCCGCTCTCTCACCGGGGAACCTGTATGCGTGCGAGCAGTGCTTCGACGCCGTCGAGGATGGTGGCCAGCCCGAAGTCGAACTCGGCGTCGCTGTCCGGCTCGTTGATCGGCTGCCGATGCTCCCGCACGACGGGGAACGTGTCCTGCGGGAGCGCGGCGAAGAGCCGCGCCATCGCCCCACGCTGTGTCGCCGTCCGTGCGGCGCCCCCTGTCTCCAGCAACAGCGAGCCGATCGTGTAGTGCGCGACCAGCAGGTAGGCCTGGACCGCGGTCTCGGGCGACGCGCCCTCAAGCAGCAGGGTGGTGACACCGTACTCGCGACCACGCATCGCATTGGGGCCCAGAAGTTGGCCGTTGCCGAGCAGGGGCACGACGTTGACATGGCGGAGCATCGTCTCGCGGAAGGCACGGGCGTGGCCCTCGCCGCGTGCTCTCCATCCCTGCGCCGAGGCCGGGATCCGCACCTGCCCGATGACATGATCCAGCAACAGCACCAGCAGTTCCTCGCGGCTTGCGACGTGCCGATAGAGCGAGGTGTGGGACGTGCCCATGCGTGCGGCTAGCGCGCGCATCGTCAACGCGCTCAACCCGGCCTCGTCGACGAGGTCGAGGGCGGCCGACAGGATCCGCTCAAGGTTCAGCCCGCCTGTGCGTGGCCTGTGCACGGTTTGATCCAGGTACCGATGGATCCACCATTCCGCGCTTCCGGGAGCCGCCGACACCGCCATCGACGCATCCAACCATGGCGGGCAGAAGGAGCGTCACGAACTCCCCCGCGGGGAGCACTGAGCCATCACGTGAGACAGCGTGAGACAGCGTGAGACAGAACGCCCGGCCCGATGCGTTGTGGAGCGAACCGGGCCGGGAGGGCTCCAACGCCCTGGGCCGTCTGGTCACTCGCCTGAAGGCAGGCTGGCCTCTACTCCCCCTTCAACCTCACGGTGATTCACTCTCGTATGTTCCCAGGGCTATGTTCCCAGGGCGCGTCCTCATCGCGAACCAGAAGCGCTTCCTGTCGATCACGTCCAGACCAAGCCTCGCCATCCGCTCCGTCCGCAACATCGTCAGATGGGGCAACGCGTCGCACCTTCCAAACCAAGGCCCACGACCAGCTCCGCGGATTCCGATCGCCGCCCACGTCCCATCAGCACCATCGAGATACGCCGAGCGCTTGCCACGTTCGAGCGCCACGTCGGCAACCCGGATCGACCAGACCCGACTCACGCTGCCTGAAGACTCGAGACAAGCGTCACCGTTCTGACAGCCAAGGATCGCTAGGCGCGCGGGATGTCGCGACCCGTGGGGTGGTACTCATCGAGGACGATCCGCCCGTCGAGCACGTCCTGTCCGACCAGTTCGAGGTCGGCTGAGCCGGCGACGGGGAAGGCCGGCTGCCGCCCGGCCTTGCCGGCGACCAACGGGAAGCGCATGATCCGCAGCCGGTCGACGAGGCCGTGCGCCAACAGCTGCGCGGCCAGCGACATGCTGCCCCAGGTGCGCAGCCGTGAACCGCCGTCCGCCTTCAGCCGACCGACCTCGCCTACGAGGTCAGCGCTCACGCGCGCGTTCGGCCACCCCGTCTCGGTGAGCGTGCGGGAGAAGACGACCTTCGGCCGCCGCATCAGGTTCTCGCGGTCGGCGCGCCAGACCTCCTCGGGCAGTGCGTTGAACGCGTCGTAGGTTCTCCGACCCAGTAGCACCCGTTCATCGACGGCCTTCTCCGCGGCGATCCAGCCGAGCAGACCAGGCCCGGCGTATCCGAAGTAAGCAGGCAGGCTCTCGCCACCGGCGAAGCCATCGACGGAGACGAAGAGGTCGACATAGAGCTGGGCAGGCACCGGCATGGGGTTCCTTTTCCTGGCGGGAAGCCGTTCCTCGGCCCCTCCTCTTGCACCGAACCGGCCTTGGTGGATGCGTCGCTCCCGGACACCTGGCCCGTCCTCGACGCCGCCATCTGTCCGTATGCGACGCATTGGCGAGGTGGCCCTCCGCCCGACCCGTGCGACAAGGGCGTGATGCAGGCTCGACAGGAGCGACTTTGGTGGAGCTGAGGGGATTCGAACCCCTGACCTTCTCGTTGCGAACGAGACGCGCTACCAACTGCGCCACAGCCCCAGCGGGCAGGCGAAACGATAACACCGGGAGGGCAGCGGGACGAAAACGGGACGTAGGCTCGGACCGGCACACCGGCATACGCCGTGAGCCTGGTGCAGTCCCGACCCGAGGGGGAGCCGATGTCCGACGACGCGCGCGCCGTGCCCTACGGGGTGCGTGCCACCGCCGAGTGGACGTGGCGGCTGCTGCTCATCGGGTTCGGCGTGTACGTGCTGGGGCGGGTGCTGGGGCACTTCACCGAGGTCGTCATCCCCGTCGTCGTGGCGATCCTGCTCGCGGCGCTGCTCTGGTCGCCGACCCGGGTGATGGCCCGGGCCATCCCGCGCGGCGCCGCGGCCGGCGTCACCGTCCTCGGCACCCTCACCGTCATCGTCGGGTCGCTGACGATCGTCGGGACCCAGTTCAGCAGCGGCTTCAACGACATCGTCAACCAGGTGGCCCAGGGCCTCACCCAGATCCGGACCTGGATCAACCAGACCTTCGGGATCACCGACAGCCAGTTCACCGCCTGGTTCGACCACCTGCGCCAGCAGATCCAGGAGAACGGCAACCTCACCTCGACCGCCACCCAGGCCGGCGTGACGGCGACGCACTTCGTCGCCGGGCTGTTCATCACCCTGTTCTGCCTCTACTTCTTCCTCTACGACGGCGAGCGCATCTGGGCCTGGGTCGTGCGCTTCTTCCCCCGGACGGCCCGCGCCAAGGTCGACTCCTCGGGTCTCATCGCGTGGAAGCAGCTGACCTCCTTCACCCATGCGACGGTCCTCGTGGCGGCCGTCGACGCCCTCGGCATCGCGATCGGGGCGGCCGTCCTCAAGGTGCCGTTCGTCATCGCGATCGGGCTGCTGGTCTTCATCGGCGCGTTCATCCCCGTCGTCGGCGCGACGATCAGCGGCAGCGTCGCCGTGCTCCTCGCCCTCGTCGCCCACGGCCCGGTCATCGCGCTCATCATGCTCGGCGTCATCATCGCCGTCCAGCAGATCGAGGCGCACCTGCTCCAGCCGTTCCTCCTCGGCCGCGCGGTCCGGGTGCACCCGCTCGCCGTCATCCTCGCCCTGGCCATCGGCGTCATCGTCGCCGGCATCTTCGGCGCGCTCATCGCGGTGCCGTTCGCTGCATGTCTCAACGGCGTGGCCCACCACCTGCTCGACGGGCCTGCGACGGCGGTCCCCGACGGCGGGGGCGCCGCGGACATCGCGGACGGCGACGCTCCCCCGCACACCGATCCCGGGACGCCCGCCGCGGACAGCGACGGTCAGTAGCCGCTCATCCTCCGGGGACGCCGCCAGCCGGAGCCCCGCGGCCCGGGGCCCGGACCCTGGCCTGACCCCGCAGGGGTCTCAGTCACCCACGGCGCGGCGGCGGGGCGGGACGACGTCGTCGACGTCGTCGTCGAACTCGTCCACGTATGCCGGGACGCCGGCCGGAGCGGCTGTGGCGACCGGCTCGGGGCGCACGACGTGTGCCTTCATCGTGTAGGTCGGCCGCGGGACGGGCCGAGGATCCCACGTCACGGGGAGGTCGTCCTCGTCGGTGAGTGGACCGGCGGGACCGCTCACGGCCGCGCTCCGACGCTCGCGTCGGTCGGGGCTCGCCGCGGCGGCCGGCGCCTCGAAGCCGTAGGGGACGTCCGCCGGCGGCTCGGGCGCGAGCTCCGCGGCCGGGGTGACATCCGGCACGGTGTCCGCCACCCGCTCGAGACCCGCCTCGACCGTCGGGACCGGAGCCGCTCCGACACCCGCGCTCGCTCCGACACCGACGGCCGCCTCGGCGCCCCCGGCCCACGACCGGCGTCGGGGCCGTGAGCTGGCCTGACGGGCGAAGGCGTGCGCCGCCCGGCGGTGGGAGCGGTCGATCCGGACGACGACACGGAGCGCGGCGAGCGTCACGACCGCGATGAGGAGCGGGACGACGGGCGCCCACCAGAGGAACGTCGTGAAGGGCGCGAGGATCGCGATGACGACCGTCGCGAGGACGGCGGCCACGAGAAGCAGCCCGAGGCCGGCTCGCAGCGGCCGGAGCGAGTGCGGCGGGACGGGCGCCTCGGCGACCGGCCCGGCATACCGCTCGCCGGCCGATCCGGCCGATCCCGCGGGGGCGACCGGTCGGGTCACCGCAGGGGAGACGGCCGGTCCGCATGCCTCGACCGGCCGACCGGCCGAGGCACCGGGCGATCCGTGGGTCGCGCCGACCCCGGTGCGGTCGCCCTCGCTGTGCATGGTGCCGGCGTCGGATGCCGCGCCCGCGCGGTGGCCGAGGATCGACGGGTGCCCGGACCCGGCCGTGGTGGAGGACAGGGCGGACTCGGGCAGCGGGCTGCGGCGGGCGAGCACCCGCATCGACTCGGAGAACCGGTCCATCGTCCGTGCGGTCGACAGGTGCTCCCGACGGCGGATCCAGTACTGCGTGAAGTACGCAGCCCAGATCCCGACGATGACAAGGAAGATCAGGCCGCTGGGTGACACGTGACGACGGTAAGGGCAGCGGTCGCACCGACGGCTCACGTGCCGCGGCGTGTCGTCAAAGTGACTGCTGTGACGGGCGATTCACAGGGTTCTCGGAGGTCGCTCCCGGAGCGACCGGGACCTCACGGGGCCGCGGGACGGCGGAGCCGGTCCGCGAGCCGGCCACCGCCGAGCTCCTCGACCGTGATGGCGAATGACCTGTGATCGCACCAGGATCCGGCGATATGGAGGTAACGCTCCCGGATGCCCTCGTCACGCAGACCGAGCGTGCGGACGACGGAGAGGCTCGCGGCGTTCTCCGGGCGGATGTTGACCTCGAGCCGGTGCAGCCCCGCAGAGAAGAAGGCGTGGTCCGTCGCCGCGGCGAGCGCCGTCGGCATGACGCGGCGACCGGCCACCGCTCTGGCGAGCCAGTATCCGGCGCTGCAGCCGCGCAGCGACCCCATGACGATGTTGCTGAGGGTGAGCTGCCCGGCGAGCGCCCCGTCGACCTCGATCGCGAAGGGCATCGCGCGCCCGGCGGCCGCGTCCTCCTCGAAGGTTCGCAGCATCTGCCCGTAGGTGCGCGGCGGCTCCGAGGGGTCCGGACGGGTGCCGTCCCAGGGCGTGAGCCAGGCGGCGTTCTCGCGGCGGAGGGTGAGGTATGCCGTCTCGTCCTCGGCTGCGAACGGCCGGAGCACGACGAGGTCACCGCCCGGAGTGGTCGCCGTGAGCGTGACGGGCCAGCCGGCGGGCTGCCGGCGCCGGAACATCAGCGCCCCCCGGCCCGGCGCGGCCCGACCGGCGTCCGGAGCAGCCCGACCGGGGTGACGAGTGACCCGCAGCGGCATGGCATCAGTGGTCGCCACCTCGCAGCTGGGACAGGGCATGGGCGAGGACGGGCCCGAGCACCGCGAGGGCATCGCGCACGCCACCGGTCGACCCCGGCAGGTTGACGACGAGGCTCGTGCCCGTCGTGCCGGCGAGGCCCCGCGACAGCATGGCGGTCGGGACCCCCTGGGCGAGACCGGCCGCCCGGATCGCCTCGGCGATGCCCGGCACCTCCCGCTCGACGACCCGCGCGGTCGCCTCCGGGGTGCCGTCGGTCGGGGACAGGCCGGTGCCTCCCGTGGTGAGGACGAGATCCGCTCCGCTGGCCACCGCGGAGCGGAGCGCCACGAGCACCTCCGGCCCGTCGGGCACGACGGTGGGGTCCGCGACGTCGGCGCCCCAGCCGCGCAGCGCCTCGACGACGAGCGGCCCCCCGCGGTCGGGATAGACACCCGCCGCGGCCCGGGTCGAGCACGTGACGACGACGGCCCGCACCCCGTCGAGCGGCCCGCCGCTCACGACTCGCGCCAGTCGCCGGAGCGGCCGCCGGACTTCGCGGTGACCCGGATGTCGGTGATCCGGGTGTGCCGGTCGAGGGCCTTGACCATGTCGACGACGGTCAGCGCGGTGACGCTCACCGCGGTGAGCGCCTCCATCTCGATGCCGGTCCGGTCGGCGGTCCGCACGGTCGCGGTGATGTCGACGGCGTCGTCGGAGACGGTGAGGTCGACGGCGACGGCGTGCACAGCGATGGGATGGGCGAGCGGGATGAGGTCGGGCGTCCGCTTGACAGCCTGTATGCCGGCCACCCTGGCCACGGCGAGCACGTCGCCCTTGGGCACCCCCTCGCCGCGCAGGGCCGCGACGACCTCGGACGAGACGTGGACACGGCCCGCGGCGCTCGCCTCGCGCACGGTCACCTGCTTGCCCGACACGTCGACCATGTGGGCCGACCCGTCGGCCCGCACGTGGGTGAGCCGGGGGCCCGACCGAGACATCAGGGGACCGTCCCGAGGAGCGGGAGGCAGAGCAGCGGGTCGCCGACGTGGACGCGCGTGACGTCCTCGGGCACGACGGCGAGGTGGCTGGCGTCGGCCAGGGCGCCGAGCATGTGCGACTGCTGGCCGCCGGAGCGACAGATCCGACGCTCGTCGACGCGGACCCGGGCCAGCTCCACCTTGTGCGGCACGGAGGACCATTCCTCCCCCGCGAGCGCCTCGGTCCCTCGGCCGAGCGGGTCGGGCCAGCGCGAGGGGTCGACGCGGGCCCCGCCGAGCGCCGCGAGGGCGGGCAGGACGAAGACGTGGAACGACACGAGCGCGCTCACCGGGTTGCCCGGCAGGGTGACGACCGGCGTGCCGCCGGGCCCGACGCGGCCGCTGCCCTGCGGCATACCGGGGCGCATGGCGACCTTGGCGAACCGGCCCGCTCCCGAGGCGGACAGCACCTGCTTGACGGTGTCGTAGGCGCCCATCGACACCCCGCCCGTCGTGATGACGAGGTCGGCGACCTCGCCGGCGGCGGCGAGCGTCTCGGTGAGCGAGGCCTCGTCGTCGCGGGAATGGGTCCGCAGCGTGACCTCGGCGTCGGCGGCCGCGACGAGGAGGGCGAGCATGAGGGAGTTGCTGTCGACGATCTGTCCTGCGCCCGGGCTCGTGCCGACCTGGACGAGCTCGTCGCCGGTCGACACGACGGCCACTCGGGGCCGGGCCCCGACGACGACGGTCGCCGCTCCGGCCGCCGCGGCGAGGGCCACCCGCCCCGGCGAGAGGAGCCGCCCGTCGCCCCGCAGGACGGTCTGACCGACGGCCACGTCGCCGGCCCGGCGCCGGACGTGCTGGCCGACCGGGGCGGCCTCCCGCACCGCGACCCGCTCGACCCCGCCGTCGGTCGCCTCGACCGGCACGACGGCGTCGGCACCGGGGGGCATCGGCGCGCCGGTCATGATCCGGGCGGCCACGCCCGAGGACACCGACAGGGCACCGGGCACCGCCCCGGCGGCGATGTCGCCGACGACGGGGAGGGAGACCGGGGCGTCCGCGGAGGCCGCGGACACGTCGACCGAGCGGACGGCATACCCGTCCATCGCCGAGTTGTCGAAGGCGGGCAGGTCGAGGGCCGAGACGACGTCCTCCAGGAGATAGCGGCCCAGGGCGTCGCCGAGCGGCACCCGCTCGGTCCGCGGAGGCGGCAGGAGGTCGAGGACGCTGGCCAGGTGCTCCGACCCCGGGATCACCGGATCACCCCGCCACCAGGCCCGATCCGTCTCACGCGGAGCCGTCCAGCACCGAGCCGTCCAGCACCGTGCCATCGGCGATGGTGAGCGGCTCGTCCGCCACGACGCGGACGTCGCCGACGCACACCACCCCCGCGCCGAATGTCGCGTCGGCGCGGACCGTGAGCGACGCGCAGTCGACGAGCGACGGCGCCCCCTGCGGGAACCGCGCGTCGAAGTCGCCGACGAGCGTGTAGTGGGAGTCGAGGTCGACGAGCGGCTCGGGCCGGTCGGTCGTCTCGACGATCTCGTAGGCGTCGTCGAGGGCGAACCGGTCCGAGCGGAGCAGGAGCAGCTCGTTGGTCGTCTTGACCGGACGGAACCGGGTGCGCGGGACGAGGAGGGCCTGGCTGCCCTCGAAGGTCTCGATGGCGGCGCCCATCGCCGACTCCAGCTGGACGACCCGCGTCGAGGTCTTGTCGCTCGGGTCGACCGTCTTGCGGTTGACGATGATCGGCAGGCCGAGCACACCGTCGCGCGCGTCGAGGACCGCGTCGAGGACGTCGAGGTCGACCCACAGGTTGTTGGCGTGGAAGACCGAGTAGCGCTCGTTGTCGGCGAACCAGTGCTCCTCCCCCGGCTCGACCATCGCGCTGTCCCGCAGGACGAGGCGCCCGTCGGCGAGCCGCCGCGCGAGGTGGCCGCCCTTGCGGTCGTTGACGGTGCGCGGGCACACCTCGGCGACGTAGGGGATCGACTCGCGGGCCATCCAGGCCGGGATCGTCGGGTCGCACGTCGCCCCGAGGTTGTCGGAGTTGGAGAGGAAGACGTAGCGGTAGCCCTTCTCCCGCAGCTGGGCCAGCAGCCCGCTCGAGGAGAGCGCGACGTAGACGTCGCCGTGACCCGGCGGGCACCACTCGAGGGTGGGGTCGGCGGGCCAGTCGACGGGGGTGAGGTCGTCCTCACGGAGCTTGGGCTCGGCATTCTGGAGGAAGTCGAGGGGTATGCCATGGACCGGCAGGTCCGCGTAGGGCTCGAGCGCGGGCAGCGACTGCTCGCGGGTGCGGAAGGAGTCCATGAGCACGAGCGGCAGGTCGACCCCGTGCGCCGCTCGGAGCGCGAGGACCTGACGGACGATGATGTCGAGGAAGGTCAGGCCGTCGCGGACCTCGAGCGCGGTCTTCGGCCCGGACAGCCCCATGCTCGTGCCGAGGCCGCCGTTCAGCTTGACGACGACGGTCCGGGCCAGGGCGGCGGCCCGCTCGGCCTCGCTCACCTCGAGGTCGACGAGCCGGGGGACGTCGCCGAGCGGCTCGATCGTCGACTCGGGGATGGTCCCCGTCGTCCCCCTCTCCAGCTCGCGGTAGTAGTGCTCGAAGACCGCGATGGCGCGCGCGTCGATCCCTCGGTCGCGCATCCGCTCGGTCGCTGCTGACAACCCGGCGTCGCTCATGGCGCTCAGCCTACGATGATCGGCATGACCGGTGCCGACTCGACCGACGGGCCGTCGAAACGCGCCGTCCGCTCCGAGCTGCGGGCGCGCCGTCGCGCCATCGCCGCCGGCCGCGACGCCGACG
>JBDIAL010000021.1:0-30199 GCA_039812405.1 Nostocoides sp. | reverse complement strand
CCTCGCGGACACCCGGGCGGCCCGGGGCCGCGTCCTCGCCCCGGTCGTCGGCGTCCTCGGATCCGGTGACCGCGCGGCCCTCGCCGCGGCGGCCGAGGCGCTGGCCCGTCTCGTCGCGGCCCTCCCCCGCGATCTCTAGGTGAGTTGTCCCTGGTGGGAGGTGGTGGCCGGGGCCGATCAGGGAGCACCGCCGGTCGAGGTAAACCAGGGGCACCGCAGGGACATCGCATACCTCGACCCAGCCCGGACCTTCGCCGGTCGAGGTATGCCAGGGGCACCGGATACCTCGACCCAGCCCGGACCTTCGCCGCTCGAGGTATGCCAAGGCCACCGCGCGGACACCGGTCACCTCACCAGCAATGACTCATCAGCGGCGACCCTCGGGCCCGCCCACGGCGCCTGGCACCCGGCCCACCGGGCCGGGTGTGACGCGTCCCACCTGCCCACGGGGCGGACCGCTCCTTGCGTCCTAGATTAGGTGTGCCTAAGTTTCATACGATGAAGATGAGGCATGCCTCTCTTCATCTCAGCCTGTATCCATTGAACGAGGAGTATTCGCGTGATATCTGCCCCTGCGCAGCCCACCGTGCGGCACCGCCGCCGGTCGCTGCCCACGACTCGGGCCTGGGCCCGAGCCGGCGCCCTCCTGGTCGCCACGGCGCTCGGCACGGTGGGCATGACCCTGCCGGCCCAGGCGACGACCGGGACGACCGCCGACGGTGCGACGGCCACCGGGCCCGACACCGTCGTCGTCGGCCAGTCCATCCACATCGAGGGGGACGGATGGGTGGCTCCCTCCTCGGCCGGCGGTGGCGGCTCGGTGCTCGGCGTCAAGATCGACGACGGCTCCCTCTCCCCCGTCACGGCGCCGACGAACCCCACCACCGGGACGGCCGTCCCCGGGGTGTATGCCGTCATCCAGGCGGACGCCGACGGCAGCTGGGAGGCGGACCTGCCCTTCCCGACCGCCGACAACACGAACCCGACGAGCGGCTTCAGCGCCGCGGCGTGGGTCGCCGGCACGACCCACAACGTCCGGCTCCTCACCGGCTCGCTCAAGTCGGCCGACCAGCCGCGCACCCTGTCGCTGCCCTTCAAGGTCGTCGAGGCCCCGGCCTCGGCCACGATCTCCGCGACGGCCGCCAACGGAGGCCGGGGCGCCGCGGCGGGCCAGGTCACGCTCACCGTCTCGGGGCAGTCCTTCGCGGCCGGCGCGTCCACGACGGTGACCGTCGACGGCACCGACGCGACGTGGTCCACCGCGCCGACGATCGGCACCGACGGCACCTTCTCGGGCGCCCGCCTCGTCTTCGCCCCGGGCACGCTGCGGACCGGCACCCACAAGATCGTGGTGTCCGACGGCACGAGCTCCGCCTCGACCGACGTGTCCACGACCCCGACCCTCGCCTGGTCGAGCCTGACGGCCGGCAGCGAGGGCGTCCTCACCCTCGGCAACCTGCCGACCGAGGCCACCCTCGCCAAGCTCACCCTCGGTGATGTCGTCTTCGACCTGTCGTCCGCGACGGCCGCCGACGACGCCGGCGGTGCGACCGTGGAGTACACCATCCCCTCGAGCGCGGCGCTCGGCAGCCAGACGCTCACCATCACGCAGGCGAACCCGGCGAGCACCTACACCGCCTCGGTGAAGATCGCGCCGAGCACGGCGACGTTCAACGAGGACGACTACGCCGTCGTCACCTCGCCCGACGCACTCCAGCAGGGCCTCTACCAGTCCGCCTACAGCGCCAAGTCCGACGCGGTGTTCGCGACCTCGGCCAACGTGACGTCGACCTCGACGATCTACAAGCTCGACCCCGACACCCTCGCCGTGAAGGCGTCCGTCGTGCCGGCGTTCGTGGACGGCACCTCCGGAGCCCTGTATGCCGCATACGGCGTCGGCGTCGACGACGTCAACGGCTACGTGTGGGTCACCGAGACGCGCCAGAACTCCGTCGCGGTCTACCGGCAGAGCGACCTGTCGCTCGTCAAGCAGTTCCCGGCGGGCACGGTCAGCCACTCCCGCGACGTCGTCTACGACCCCGCGACCAACCACGTGTTCGTCAGCTCGGCCAGCGAGGGATCGTCCGGCAACGGCTACATCAGCGTCTTCGACGGCACGACCCTGGACAAGATCCAGGACGTCCAGACCGGACCGCGCACCGACTTCTCGCCGGTGAGCCTCGACATCGACACGGCCTCGGGCACCGTCTACAGCGTGAGCACGACGAGCTCCAAGCTCGGCCGGGTCGACACCAAGACCCTCGACTTCAGCACGATCGACCTCGAGGGCGTGCCGTCCGGCGCCCGGGCCTCCGGCGTCGCCGTCGACCCCAAGGACGGCCGCGTCTACGTCGCCAGCCAGAACGTCGACGGCCTCCTCGTCGCGAACCTCACGACGGGGAAGACGATCGCCACCGTGCCGACCGGCGCGGGCGCGCTCAACGTCGCCTTCGACCCGGTGAACAAGCTCGTCTACGTGAGCAACTTCGGCGGGACGACGATCTCCGTCGCCGACGTCGACGGCACGCTCCTCGCGAACCTGCCGTTCGCCCGGCCCAACCACGTGCAGCAGGACGGCAAGGGCTCGGTCTACGCGGTGAACAAGGACACGAACAACACCGTCATCAAGATCACCCCGAACGTCGTCTCCGCCACGCCGGTCATCAAGGGCACCGCCAAGGTCGGCTCCCGGCTCACGGTCGACGCGGGGACCTGGTCCTCCGGCGCCACGCTCTCGTACCAGTGGAAGCGCGGCGGCGAGGCCATCGGCGGCGCGACCTCGGCGGCATACACCCCCGTCACGGCCGACCAGGGCCAGCAGCTCACGGTGACCGTGACCGGCTCCCTCACCGGCCGCGCGACGGTCAGCCGGACCTCCGACGCCGTGACGGTCGGGTCGGGTCTGCCCTCGGTGAGCGGCTCCACGCCGAAGATCAAGGGCACCGCGAAGGTCGGCAAGACGGTGACCGCCGTCCCCGGCACGTGGACCAAGGGCGCCAAGCTCACCTACCAGTGGCAGCGCGGCGGTCAGGCCATCGCCGGCGCCACCAAGGCCAGCTACGCCCTCGTCGGGGCGGACGGCGGCCAGCAGGTCTCGGTGACCGTGACCGGCTCGAAGTCGGGCTACACGCCGACGAGCACGACCTCCTCGGCCGTCACGGTCGCGGCGGGCACGCTCAAGAGCGCCAAGCCCACGATCAAGGGCACGGCCAAGGTGGGCCGGACGCTGACGGCCAAGCCGGGGGCCTGGACGAAGGGGACCGCCTTCGCCTACCAGTGGTATGCCGGTGGCCAGGCGCTCGCCGGGCAGACCGGTGCGACCCTGCCCCTCGGCAGCTCCCTCGTGGGCAAGCGCATCACGGTCCAGGTGACCGGCTCGCTCCAGGGCTACACGACGGTCAGCAAGACGTCGGCGCCCACGGCGAAGGTCGCCAAGAAGTAGCGGCCCGCTCCATCCGCGCGGCGGTCGCAGCTCTCGAGCTGCGGCCGCCGCCGCATGTCCTGCATGAATCCGACCCAATTGGACAGTCTCATGCAAGACCCGGCCGCCCGCCCGGATCCGGGTCTGCATGAATCCAACCCTGCATGAATCCGACCCAATTGGACAGTCTCATGCAAGACCCGGCCACCCGCCTGGATCCGGGGTCTGCATGAGCCTGCATGAGACTGTCCGATTGGACAGTCTCATGCAGGGCGGCGGGTCGCGAGGGCCCAGAGGGCGACGGCGCCCGCGGCGGCGACGTTGAGTGAGTCCACCTCTCCGGCCATCGGGATGCGCACGGCGACGTCGCAGGCCGCGACGGTGCGCCGGGAGAGCCCGTCCCCCTCGGTCCCGAGGACGAGCGCGACGCGGTCCGGGGCCCCCTCGGCATACGCGTCCAACGGCACGGAGTCCTCGGCGAGGGCCAGCGCGGCCACCTGGAACCCGCTGGCGCGCAGCTGGCGTATGCCGTCCGGCCACGGGTCGATCCGCGTCCACGGGACCTGGAACACCGTCCCCATGGAGACGCGGACGGACCGGCGGTAGAGCGGATCGGCGCACCGCGGCGTGACGAGGACGGCGTCCGCTCCGAGCGCGGCCGCCGAGCGGAACACCGCCCCGACGTTGGTGTGGTCGACGACGTCCTCGACGA
The DNA here is from genome assembly GCA_039812405.1 of Nostocoides sp. Taxonomy (GTDB): domain Bacteria; phylum Actinomycetota; class Actinomycetes; order Actinomycetales; family Dermatophilaceae; genus Nostocoides. The sequence continues at coordinate 26,066 of JBDIAL010000021.1, read as the reverse complement.
CGAGGACCCGGCGGGCCGCGCGCAGCACCTCGGTGACCGGTGGCAGCGGGGGTCGGTGCATGGACGCCAGCGCTCCCCGGTGGAGATGGAACCCGGCGAGGCGCTCGATGACGTCGTGGTCGGCGACGTAGACGGGGGTGCCCTCCGCCTCGGCCCGGGTGACGACGTCGGCGAGGTCCTCCAGCCAGCGCTCGGCCATGAGGAAGGACCGCGGGCGGTGGCCGGCGGCGAGGGCCCGCCGGATGACCTTCTCCGACTCGGCGATGTAGAGGCCTCCGGCCGGCTCGAGCGCCCGGCGCAGGGCGACGTCGGTCAGCCCGACGTAGTCGCGCAGCCGGTCGTCCGCCGGGTCGGCGACCCGGACGGGACTCACGGGGACCGCCTCACGCGGGCCGCCTGGGGATCACCGTCACGAGAACCAGACGACCTTGACGATCCCGAGGACCCCGATGACGACGATGACGCCCCGGAGCACCGGCGCGGGGAGCCGACGGCCGACGTTCGCCCCGAACCAGCCGCCGAGGAAGGCGCCCAGCCCGACGAGGGCGACGACGTCCCACTGGATCTTGTGCCAGGCGACGGTCATGAAGACGACGGCGGCGACGAGGTTCGCGACGAAGGCGAGGACGTTCTTGTAGCCGTTGAGGGTCTGCAGGTCGCCGGACGCGAGGACGCTGAGCAGGCCCATGAGGATGACGCCCTGGGCGGCGCCGAAGTAGCCGCCGTAGGCCGCGGCGAGGAGGGCGCCGACCATGAGCGCCGGCCGCCGCCATCCGGGCAGGTGCCCGGCCGCTCCCGTATGCCCCTCGCGTCGCTGCATCCGCGGCCCGAGGACGACCAGGACGAGCCCGAAGGCGATGAGCACCGGCACGATGGCGTGGAACGCCGACGCGGGCAGGGCGAGCAGGAGCAGCGCCCCGCCGAGCGAGCCGATGACGGACATCGGGATGAGGGACCGCAGGAACGCGCCCCCGCCGGAGATCTCGCGCCGATAGCCGACGATGGCGGTGACCCCCCCGAACAGCATGGCGATGTTGTTCGAGATGTTCGCGGCGACGGGCGGGACGCCGAGCAGCAGGAGCGTCGGGAAGGTGACGAGCGACCCCGACCCGACGATCGCGTTGATCCCGCCGGCCCAGACGCCCGCGAGGACCATGAGGACGGCACCGAGGACGGACACCGGGTCACCCTATGCCGACCCGACCTTCGCCGGTCCGGCCCGTCCTCGGAGTGGGCGGGCCGGACCGGCGGTGGACCTATTGCCCCTCTGGCCCGTTCATGACGCGGACTCGGAGCACACAGACTCGGAGCCCGCGGACCTGGAGCCGCTCAGGACCCTGACGGACGCGCCTCGGCCTCCGGCCCGTCGCCCGCGTCCACCTCCCCGGCCGTGTCGGGCTGGGCAGCGACCGCGTCGGGCTCGGCGGCGGCATCCGCCTCGCCGAGGGCCGGGGCATCCGCCCCGCCGTCGGCCGAGTCATCCGCCGGGGCCAGCGGCTGGGTCTGCGGGACCGGTCCCGGACCGGCGGCAGCCGGGGACCCACCTCCGAAGAGCGGGCCGGCGGTCGTCGACGGCAGCGGGGGCAGGACCTGGGGGCCGGGCTCGCCGTGGCTGACGGCCTCCTGGGTCGCGAGGCCGGCCTGGCCGCGCGCCTCGGCGAGCGCCTGGGCCGGGTCCTCGAGCACGGTCTCGTCGAAGGCGGTCGGCAGCGGGGCGTCGTCGCCCTCCTTCCACGCGTCGTCGTCGCCGTCGGCCGGTCCCGGGAGGGTCCCGCCGAGCGCGCCGCCGATGCCGCGCAGGGCGTCGGTCAGCTCGCTCGGGATGATCCACATCTTGTTGGAGTCGCCCCGGGCGATCTGCGGGAGGACCTGGAGGTACTGGTAGGCGAGCAGCTTCTGCGTCGGCTTGCCGCGGTGGATCGCGTCGAAGACCTGCTGGATCGCCCGCGCCTGGCCCTGGGCCTCGAGGATCCGGGCCTGCGCCGAGCCTTCGGCCCGCAGGATCTGGCTCTGCTTCTCGCCCTCGGCGGTGAGGATGCTCGACTGCTTGACGCCCTCGGCGTTGAGGATGAGGGCGCGGCGGTCCCGCTCGGCCTTCATCTGCTTCTCCATCGACTCCTGGACCGACATCGGCGGGTCGATGGCCTTCAGCTCGACCCGGCTCACCCGGATGCCCCATTTGCCGGTCGCCTCGTCGAGGACGCCGCGCAGCTGGCCGTTGATCTGGTCGCGGCTGGTCAGCGTCTGCTCGAGGTCGAGCGAGCCGATGACGTTGCGCAGCGTCGTGACGGTGAGCTGCTCGATGCCCTGGATGAAGTTGGCGATCTCGTAGACGGCCGACTTGGCCTCGATGACGACGTAGTAGATGACCGTGTCGATGTTGACGACGAGGTTGTCGGACGTGATGACCGGCTGCGGCGGGAAGGAGACGACCTGCTCGCGCAGGTCGATGTTCGCGCGCACCTTGTCGATGAACGGGACGAGGAAGTGAAGCCCCGGGTCGAGCGTCCGCTGGTAGCGGCCCAGGCGCTCGATGATGACCGCCGTCTGCTGCGGCACGATGCGCACCGTCCGGAAGACGACGACGATCCCGAAGGCGATGAGCGCGAGAAGGACGATGAGGACGACCATGTAACTCCTACTCTCCGTGGCCCCGGGCGGTCGGCCCGGGGTCGTTCTCGTATGCGAGGGTGGCCGGCCTCGTGCGTCGGCTCGCCCGCGCAGGCGGTCAGGTTCCGGTGGGGGCGGTCGGTGCTGCGGGGGTCGAGGTGCGGGTGACGATGGCGGTGGCCCCCTCGATGGCGATGACACGGACCTCCTGGCCGGGCTGGCAGGGGGTCTCGCCACTCGGGAGCCGGGCACTCCAGGTCTCCCCGGCGAGCTTGACCCGACCGTCGAACTCGGTGACGGTCTGGGTGACCCGGGCCGCCCGGCCGACGAGCGAGGGGGCCCCGATCGCGTGGTGGGTCTCGGTGTCGAGGAACCGGCGACGCACGAGGGGGCGGATGACGAAGATGAGGGTCGTCGCGATGACGACGAAGACGACGACCTGCAGCCACACCGGTCCACCGACCGCAGCGGCCACCATCGCCGCGAGTGCTCCGCCGGACAGCATGATGAAGGTGAAGTCGACTGTCGCGGTCTCGATGGCAGCGAGCACGAGAGCGAGCCCGAGCCAGACCAGCCAGGGGTTGTCGCCGATCCATGTCATGCGGTGACCTCCTTCGGCCTCGTCGCAGGCAGTGGCGCGTGGCGGCCACCCGTCATCGTTCTGACGTGCGAGCCGCCCGAGTGGTTCCCGCTGGACGAGTCATTCCCGGCGGGGAGTCGGTGGCCGGAGGCGGTCAGGAAGCGTCCGAGTCCGCCGGTCGCAGCCCTAACCCCGTCGGTCGAGGTATTCGCGGACCAGCGCACGAACATCGCATACCTCGACCCAGCCCAGCGCCTCGTCGGTCGAGGTATGTGCAGACCAGCGCACGAACATCGCATACCTCGACCCAGCCCAGCCCCCACCCGGTCGAGGTATGCGGAGACCAGCGCAGGTGCATCGGATACCTCGACTGCATCGGATACCTCCACCCAGCCCAGCACCTCGTCGGTCGAGGTATGCGGAGACCAGCGCACGGACATCGCATACCTCCACTGGATCGGATACCTCGACCCAGCCCAGCACCCCACCCGATCGCTAGCCGGCTCGGGCCCGGGCGGCATAGCGGCCGTCGCGCACCTCGAGCTCGAGCGGGAGGCCGAAGGTCTCCGACAGCGTCTCGGCCGTCAGTGCCAGCTCCAGGGGCCCCTGGGCCACGACCCGCCCCTGACGCAGCAGGAGGGCGTCGGTGAAGCCCGGGGGGATCTCCTCGACGTGGTGGGTCACGAGGACCATGGCGGGCGCCTCGACGTCCTGCGCGAGGTCGCCGAGCCGGCGGACGAGGTCCTCCCGACCCCCGAGGTCGAGGCCCGCCGCGGGCTCGTCGAGGAGGAGGAGCTCGGGGTCGGTCATCAGCGCGCGGGCGATCTGGACCCGCTTGCGCTCGCCCTCGGAGAGGGTGCCGAACGTCCGGCCGGCGAGGTGCTCGATCCCGAGGGCGCCGAGCAGCTCGGCGGCCCGCTCCTGGTCCATCGCGTCGTAGGCCTCGCGCCACCGGCCGACGACGCCGTAGGACGCGGTGACGACGACGTCGCCGACCCGCTCCCCCCGAGGCACCCGGTCGGCGAGCGTGGCGGAGGCCAGCCCGATCCGGGGTCGCAGCTCGAAGACGTCGACGGCCCCGAGGACCTCCCCGAGGATCCCCGCGACGCCGGAGCTCGGGTGCATCCGCCCGGAGGCGATCTGCAGGAGGGTCGTCTTGCCGGCGCCGTTGGGTCCGAGGACGACCCATCGCTGGCCCTCCTCGACCTCCCAGTCGACCGAGTCCAGCAGGACCGAGCGGCCCCGCACGACGGACACCCCCGCGAAGGCCAGGACGTCGCTCATGGTCCCCGACCCTATGCCGTGGGGGCCGTCCGCACGCACCGGGCCCGGCCCCGGGTCGCCGACCCGGCCGCCCGGGGTCGCATACCGGGATCAGCCGCCCGCGAGGACCTGGCGGTAGACCTCCATCGTCCGGTCGCCGATCGTCGCCCACGAGAAGGACTCGACGGCCCGCCGCCGGCCGGCGAGGCCCATCTCCCGGGCCCGCTCCGGGTCGGCGACGGCCTCGTTGAGGGCGGCGGCGAGCGTGGAGACGAACAGGTCGGGGTCGATCGGCGTGCCCGACCCGTCCTGGACCTGCTCGATGGGGACGAGCCAGCCGGTCTCGCCGTCGACGACGACCTCGGGTATGCCGCCGGTCGCCGTCGCGACGACGGGCAGCTCGCAGGCCATCGCCTCGAGGTTGACGATGCCGAGCGGCTCGTAGACCGAGGGGCAGGCGAAGACGGTCGAGGCGGTGAGGAGCGCCTGGACCTCGGCCCGCGGCAGCATCTCGGGGATCCACACCACGCCGTCGCGGGTCTCGCGCAGCTCGGCGAGCAGCCCCTCGACCTCGGCCTGGATCTCCGGCGTGTCGGGTGCCCCGGCGCACAGGACGAGCTGGGCCGCCGGGTCGAGCTGGCGGGCCGCGCGCATGAGGTAGGGCAGGCCCTTCTGCCGGGTGATCCGCCCGACGAACGTGACGGCCGGCCGGTCCGGGTCCATCCCGTGCCGCCGACAGGTGTCGGGGTCGTCGAGCGGCTGCCACAGCTGGGAGTCGATGCCGTTGTGGACGACGTGGACCCGCTCCGGGTCGACGGTGGGGTAGCTGCGGAGCACGTCCTCCCGCATCCCGGCGCTCACGGCGATGATGGCGGCAGCCGCCTCGTAGGCCGTCCGCTCGACCCACGAGGAGAGCCGGTAGCCGCCGCCGAGCTGCTCGGCCTTCCACGGCCGCATCGGCTCCAGGCTGTGCGCGCTGACGACGTGCGGGACGCCCTGGAGGAGGGAGCCCACGTGCCCGGCGAAGTTGGCATACCAGGTGTGGGAGTGCAGCAGGTCGGTCCCGTCGGTGTCGGCGGCGATCGTGAGGTCGACCCCCATCGTCTGGATCGCGGCGTTGGCCGACGCCAGCTCGGGCAGGTCGGGATAGCCGGTCGTGCCCTCCTCGTCGCGGGGTGGACCGAAGGCCCGGACGCGGACGTCGACGTCCCCGCGGGAGCGGAGGGCCCGGACGAGCTCGTTCACGTGGACGCCGGCACCTCCGTAGATGGTCGGCGGGTACTCCTTGCTGAGGACGTCAACGCGCATGGGGTGAACCTATCGGCGGACAGCCTCTCGCCGCGAGGGCCGATCGTCTTCTAGGGTGCGACATATGGCGCGTCGCGTGAGCAGTGGTGGACCCAGGGTGTTGGCGATCGTCCTCGCGGGCGGCGAGGGGAAGCGGCTCATGCCGCTCACGGCGGACCGGGCCAAGCCCGCGGTCCCCTTCGGGGGCATCTACCGGCTCATCGACTTCGCGCTGAGCAACGTCGTCAACTCCTCCTACCTCAAGATCGTCGTCCTCACCCAGTACAAGTCCCACAGCCTCGACCGGCACATCTCCAAGACGTGGCGGATGTCGACGATGCTCGGCAACTACGTCGCGCCCATCCCGGCCCAGCAGCGGGTCGGCAAGACGTGGTACCTCGGCAGCGCGGATGCGATCTACCAGAGCCTCAACACGATCCGTGACGAGAAGCCGGACATCGTCGTCGTCGTCGGCGCCGACCACGTCTACCGGATGGACTTCTCCCAGATGGTCGCCCAGCACATCGAGACCGGCTCCGGCGCCACCGTGGCGGCGATCCGCCAGCCCATCGCCCTCGCCGACCAGTTCGGGGTCATCGAGGTCGACCCGGCCGACCCGCGCCGGATCGCCGCGTTCCGCGAGAAGCCGTCCGACCCCGTCGGGCTCCCCCACTCCCCGACCGAGGTCCTCGCCTCGATGGGCAACTACGTGTTCGACGCCGACGTCCTCGTCGAGGCGGTGACCGAGGACCACGACCTCGAGGGCAGCCGGCACGACATGGGCGGCGACATCATCCCCGCCTTCGTCGCCGACGGCAGCGCCCACGTCTACGACTTCGCCGACAACGACGTGCCCGGGTCGACCGACCGCGACCGCGGCTACTGGCGCGACGTGGGGACGATGGACTCCTACTTCGAGGCCCACATGGACCTCATCTCGATCCACCCGGTCTTCAACCTCTACAACCACGAGTGGCCCATCTACACCGACATCGGCCCGCTCCCCCCGGCCAAGTTCGTCCACGGCAGCCAGGGTCGCTACGGCGAGGCGCTGAACTCCATGGTCGCCCCCGGCGTCGTCATCTCCGGCGCCCGCATCGAGGGCTCGGTGGTCAGCCCGGGCGTGCACGTCCACAGCTACGCGACGGTCGACGACAGCGTCCTCCTCGACGGCGTGCGGGTCCGGCGCAACGCCCGGATCAAGCGGGCCATCATCGACAAGAACGTCATCGTCCCCGAGGGAGCCCAGATCGGCTACGACCGCGCGCACGACGAGGAGCGCGGCTTCTACGTGACCGAGTCCGGCATCACCGTCGTGGGCAAGGAGCAAGAGGTCCCCCAGTGACCGAGGCCGACCGCGGCCCGGGCGACCGTCCGGTCCGGGTCGGCGTCCAGATCCAGCCGCAGCACGCGGCATACGAGGACATCCGTCGTGCTGTCGCCGACGCGGAGGAGATCGGCGCCGACGTCGTCCTCAACTGGGACCACTTCTTCCCGCTCAACGGCGATCCGGACGGCCCGCACTTCGAGTGCTGGACGATGCTCGGCGCCTGGGCCGAGGCCACCGAGCGGGTCGAGATCGGCGCCCTCGTCACGTGCAACTCCTACCGCAACCCCCAGCTGCTCGCCGACATGGCCCGGACCGTCGACCACGTGAGCGGTGGCCGTCTCGTCCTCGGGATCGGGGCGGGCTGGTTCGAGCGCGACTACGACGAGTACGGCTACCCGTTCGGCACCCCCGGCACGCGCCTGGACGCCCTCGGCCGGGACCTGCCGCTCATCGAGAGCCGCCTGAGGGCGCTCAACCCGCCGCCCACCCGGCACATCCCCGTGCTCGTCGGCGGCGGGGGCGAGCGCCGGACGCTGCGGCTCGTGGCGCAGCACGCCGACATCTGGCACGGGTTCGGGACGGCGGAGACCATCGCCCACAAGCACGCCGTCCTCGACGAGTGGTGCCGCCGGGTCGGGCGCGACCCGGCGGAGATCGAGCGGTCCTCCGGGGTCTCCCCGCGGCCCGGGAGGTTCCCCGAGGACGTCGCGGACTACGCGGCCGGCGCCGAGGCGCTGTATGCCGTGGGGACCCGGCTCGTCATCGTCGGCACGAGCGGGCCGCGCTTCGACCTCGGCCCGCTCCGCGACGTCGTCGCCTGGCGCGACGCCCACCACGGCGGGTCGTCCGCGGGACCGTCGTGACCGAGCCGTCCGAGACCCTCCTCGTCACCGTCACCGGCAACGACCGTCCCGGGGTGACCAGCGCGGTCTTCGACGCTGTCGAGCCGTTCGGGGTCGACGTCGTCGACATGGAGCAGGTCGTCGTCCGCGGGCACCTCAGCCTGGCGCTGCTGCTCACCGGCTGGAGCGACGGCACCGGCCTGCGGGCCGCGGTCCACGCCGCCGGTCGCCGCCTCGACATGCAGGTGGCGACCCAGTGGGGGCACGGCGACAACGCGGCCCGGCGCTCCGGGCGGGTCGTCGTCGTCGTCCTCGGCGCCCCGCTCCACTCCCGTCAGGTCGCCGCGGTGACGGCTGCCGTCGCGGCCGAGGGAGCCAACATCGACCGGATCCGCCGGCTCTCGCGCTACCCGGTGACGACGGTCGAGCTCGACGTGTCGGGCGCGGACGTCAGGTCCCTGCGGGCCCGGCTCGCCGGCGTCGCGACCGAGCACCGCGTCGACATCGCCGTCGCCCCGGGGGGGCTGGCCCGGCGGGGGCGGCGACTCGTCGTCATGGACGTCGACTCGACGCTCATCCAGGACGAGGTCATCGAGCTCGTCGCCCGGCACGCCGGGACCGAGGTCGAGGTCGCCGCGGTCACCGAGCGCGCCATGCGCGGCGAGCTCGACTTCGAGGAGAGCCTCCGGGCCCGGGTCGCGACCCTGGCGGGCACCCCGGCGGCGGTGCTCGACGAGGTGCGCCGGGAGGTGCGGCTCACGCCGGGAGCGCGCACCCTCGTCCGGACCCTCCACCGGCTCGGGATGACCGTCGCGCTCGTGTCCGGCGGCTTCCTCGAGGTCGTCGAGCCCCTTGCCGCCGGTCTCGGCATCGCCCACGTGCGGGCCAACCGGCTCGCCGTCGCCGACGGGGTCCTCACCGGTGCCGTCGTCGGCGCCGTCGTCGACCGCGCGGCGAAGGCGGCGGCGCTGCGGGAGTTCGCCGCCCTCGAGGGGCTCCCCCTGGCTCGGACGGTGGCCGTCGGGGACGGCGCCAACGACCTCGACATGCTCGCTGCCGCCGGCCTCGGGGTCGCCTTCAACGCCAAGCCCCTCGTCCGCGAGCAGGCCGACACGGCTGTCAGCGTGCCGCACCTCGACACGGTGCTCTACCTCCTCGGCATCTCCCGGGAGGAGATCGAGGAGGCCGACGCGGCCGATGCCTGAGGCCGCCCGATCGGACGGTCCCAGGCCATCGGCGGGGCCTGCCCGGCCGCCGGATGTGCCGGCCGCCGGGATGCCCGGCCCGCGGTGACCGGTGCCGTCAGCGCCGGCTCAGGGCCGCCAGGGCGGTGAAGAAGGCCGGACCGTCGGGGGTCCCGACGCCCGTCTCGTCGTCATAGCCCTTCGTGTCGTGCAGCGTGCTCGACTGGACGTCGATCGTCTGCAGCAGGAAGGTCCGGCCACCCGAGGCGTCCACTCCGTTGGTGTAGTTGGTCCGCACCTGCGCCACCGGCTTCCGCGGGGCCACGATGTCGTGGAGGGCCGCCGTCCGGTTCAGCGCGTAGTAGAGCGGGTTGACGAACCCGAGCGAGTGGTGGGCCTGCTGGTCGGCGACCGCGAGGACTCCCGCCAGGAGGGGCGAGGACAGGCTCGTGCCGCCGATACGGTACTGGTCCCAGTACGTGCCGTCGGGGAAGACCTGGGTCTCGCCGACGATCATGCCGGTGTTGGGGTCGCCCGGCATCGCGATGTCCGGGACGGCCCGCATCGGGGTCGACCCCCAGTACCTGCTCACCGACGCGGGGACGACGCCCCGCTGGTAGAAGGGCTGCGCGAACAGGGTGCTCGTGCCGCCTCCGCCGCCGGAGCTGTAGGTGCCGGGCAGGGCCGGGCTCCACCGTCCCTTGACGAGGGTGGAGTAGTCGTTCTGCCAGCCGTACTCGCCGAGCCACTGTCCCTTGCTGCCGACGAGGACGCTCGTCCCGCCGACGCCGGTGACGTAGGGCAGGTCGGCCGGGAACTCGACGGACTTCGCGGCCAGGTCGGTGCCGCCGTCGGTCAGGTCGCCCCCGTCGCCGGAGGAGAAGTTGACCGTGATCCCGGTGAGCGCCGCCTCGAGCGAGAACTGCGTGTAGAAGTCGACGTAGGACTGTCCGAGCAGGCTGATGTCGTCGGTGCCGTCGGTCCACGAGTTCGTCACGATGTCCGCGACATGGTCGTCGATGGTGCGTGCCCAGGCCAGGTCGAGCCCCGCGCCGCAGTTCTTCGCGCCGACGTAGACGACCTTGGCCCCGGGAGCCATCGCATGGACGGCCTCGACGTCGAGGGTCTCCTCGCCGTACCAGCCCTGCGGGTCGCACAGCGCCTGCTGGGTGTACCCGTTGGGCTTCGGCGTGATCTGGCGGAACTGGCCCGCGGTGAAGGCCGGCTGGCCGTGGACCCGGCTGTAGGTCTGGGCGTCGTGGAGGATCGTCGGCGCGGCATACGCGTCGGTGATGGCCACGGTGACGCCCCGTCCGTCGACGCCCTTGGCGAGCAGGCCGGTCTCCCCGTAGGCGGACTGGAGCTGCTGCGGCCCGTAGCCGCACACGGCATACGGCGCGACCTTCCCGTATGCCGTGGGCTTGGTCGTGGCCTGCTTCTGGCCGTAGGAGGCCGAGCAGGGCGGGACGCCGTAGCGGGCGCCCGGCGGAGGGCCGGGCAGCGTCGCCGCGGGCTTCTTGAGGGTGCTGCCCTGGTCGAGGCCGATGACGCCGGCCACCGAGGAGACGACCGCCGCCGGGGTGTCGGACGGCAGCGAGAGCGTGGACGTGTTCGTGCTCACGACCCGGCCCTGGTAGCGGTAGCTCGCGAGGGAGGTGCCGAAGACCTTCGACACCTGGGCGGCCGAGCCGCTGACCTCGAGGGCCATCCCGCTGCGGAAGGTCGACTCGACGGCGAGCCCGCTGGCCCGCAGCCAGGACCGCGCGGCGGCGACGTCCGTGGCCTGCGGGGCGAACCGGGCGTCGAACTGCGCGTCGGTCAGCCACGCGCCGTAGCTGCGGCTCGAGGGATCGGACAGCTGCTGGACCAGCGCCTCGGCGCCGGACCGGTCGCGCATCGCGAGGAGGACGACGAAGTCGACGGAGGTGCCGCCCGGGACCGCCCCCGCCCGGGTCGCGTGGCCGAGCCAGGTCGGCGCGCTGTCGGCCAGGGGGTGTCTCGGGGTGGAGGCTCCGGCCGAGCCGGCGGTCGCCACGGCGGCGACTCCTGCGACGGCGGTGACTGCCGTGACCATGGCGGCGGCGAGACGACGATGCATACCTGACCTCCGGTCCGAGGCCGCCGTGCCGAGGGCCCGTTGCCCACGCCGGCGGCCCACCCTGCACCATAACTCCGCGCTCCGCGGACAGGAAGGTCGCAGTTCGGGCGCACTCCACCCGGGGCCGGGCGGCGGCCCCGGAGCCCGGACCGGCCGGGGAGGCTACCCCTGACTCACTGCCCCATCGCGTGGACGCCGCCGTCGACGTGGACGATCTCCCCGGTCGTCGCGGGGAACCAGTCGGACAGCAGGGCGACGCAGGCCCGGGCCGCGGGCACCGGGTCGTTGACGTCCCAGCCGAGGGGGGCGCGCTCGTCCCAGACGCGCTCGAAGGCCTCGAACCCGGGGATCGACTTGGCCGCCGTCGTCCGGATCGGGCCGGCCGCGACGAGGTTGCACCGGACGTCCTTCGGGCCGAGGTCGCGGGCGAGGTAGCGGCTCGTCGACTCGAAGGCCGCCTTGGCCACGCCCATCCAGTCGTAGACCGGCCAGGCGAACTTCGCGTCGAAGGTGAGGCCGACGAGGCTGCCGCCGTCGCCCATGAGCGGCAGGGTCGCCGTCGCGAGGGCCTTGAGCGAGTAGGCCGAGGTGTGCAGCGCCGTCGCGACGTCGTCCCAGCCGGCGGTGAGGAACTCGAAGGCGGCCTGGGGGGCGAAGCCGATCGAGTGGAGCACGCCGTCGAGGTGGTCGACGTGCTCGCCGACCCGGGCGGCGAGGGTGTCGAGGTGCTCCTCGTTGGTCACGTCGAGCTCGACGACCTCGGGCGTCGCGGGCAGGCGCTTGGCGATCGCCTGGGTGATCCGCATCGTCCGGCCGAACGAGGTGAGGACCACCTCGGCCCCCTGCTCCTGGGCGAGCTTGGCGACGTGGAAGGCGATCGAGGAGTCCATGAGCACTCCGGTGACGAGCAGCTTCTTTCCCTCCAGCAGCATGCGTGCGGTCCTCTCGGGTCGTGGGTGGTGGCGGTATGCGGGGTGGCCGGCCTCAGTGGCCCATGCCGAGCCCGCCGTCGACGGGGATGACGGCGCCGGTGATGTAGGCGGCGTCCTCGCCCGCGAGGAAGCGCACCGCGGCGGCGACCTCCGAGGTGGCCCCGAAGCGCCCGGCGGGGATGGCGGCGAGGTAGGCCTCCTTGCGGTCCGGCGGCAGCGCGTCGGTCATGTCCGTCTCGATGAAGCCGGGGGCGACGACGTTGGCGGTGATGCCGCGTCCCCCGAGCTCGCGCGAGATGGAGCGGGCGAGACCCACGAGCGCAGCCTTGCTCGCGGCATAGTTGGCCTGGCCCGGCGACCCGTAGAGGCCGACGACGCTCGAGATGAGGATGATCCGGCCGCGGCGCAGGCGGATCATCCCCTTCGTGGCCCGCCGGGCGCAGCGGAAGGCGCCGCCGAGGTTGGTGTCGACGACCGCGTCGTACTCCTCGTCGCTCATCCGCATGAGGAGCTGGTCGCGGGTGATCCCGGCGTTGGCGACGAGGATGTCGATCGGGCCCTCGAGCCGCTGCTCGGCCTCGGCGAAGGCCTGGTCCACCGACGCGGTGTCGGTGACCTCGCACCGGACGCCGACCAGGCCCTCCGGGGGCTCGCCGCTGCGGTAGGTGACGGCCACCGCGTGGCCCGCCTCGGCGAGCGAGCGCGCGATGGCGAGACCGATCCCGCGGTTCCCGCCGGTGACCAGAGCCCTACCCGTTGCTGACATCGTGCTCCTTCGCTGGACGGTGGGGGCGCCGCTCGGCGTGCCGGCGCTGGTCAGACGCTAGTGGACAACCGGCCGGTCCCGCACGACCCACCCACCCGAGGGTGGGCATACGCTCCTCGCCGATCCCTGGCGCGGGGGTCCGTCCGGGCCGGGCGCCACGGCCGGTGCCGACCAGGCCCGCCGGGTGGGGAGGACGACCCGAGTCCCGGGTCGGGCCATCCTCCCCACCCGATCCCACTCGGTCCCATCCGGTGGGTCTACGGATGACGTCTCGGAGGTATCGTGGGGAGGTGGGGACGGAAGGCCAGGAGGGACGGCCCCGGCCGCAGGTGGTGACCACCGCGCCGGAGAGCCTCCACGACGAGCAGCGCGGCCGGATGGAGCGCTATCTCATCACGATGTCGATCCGCACCGTGTCCTTCGTGCTGGCCGTCCTCACCGAGGGCTGGGTGCGGTGGACCTTCGTCGTCCTCGCCGTCTGCCTCCCCTACATCGCCGTCGTCGCGGCCAACGCGGTGCGCCCGCGGGCGCTCGGCCGGCTCGACAAGCCGACACCCGACGAGCACACCCGACAGATCCGCAGCTGACCCGAGCCGGCACGTGACGCGAGCAGCCCTGCGATGACCACCAGCCCCGAGGACAGTCGGGACACCCGGGACGCCCTGCGGTGCTCCGCCAAGGGGTGCCGGGCCGGGGCGACCCACGCGCTGCTCTGGAACAACCCCCGCCTGCACGCCACGGAGCGTCGCAAGGTGTGGCTCGCCTGCCCCGACCACGTGGAGTCGCTCGGTTCCTTCCTCGCGGTCCGGGGGTTCCTCCGCGACACCGTCCCGGCCGACGCCATCCCTGCCGACGCGGGCTGATCGGCCTCGGGCCGGCCGCTCCCCGGGCTGCCCGAGGCTCCCGCACCGCACCGCACCGCACCGTGGCTGGGCGGCTGGGGTCGACGACAGACCGACCGGCAAGGGAGCGTGAACGGGGGTCCGGGCTGGGTCCGCCCCGCACGATCGGCCCCGTCGGCCACGTCGTGCCCGACCCATTGCCGGTCCGGGTGTCATGACCGACCAACCATGGCCGGTCCCGGTGTCGTGATCGTCCCATGACCGGTCCGTGTAATGTCGGCTTTGCCGGACATCATGGGTATCGAGGGAGATGCTCCACTCGAGGATGGCGAAGGAGCAGCCTGGACATGGCCGAGGTGGAACCGCCCCCCGAGACCGGGGACACCCCCTACGACCGGCTGCCGGTCCAGCTGCGACCGCTCATCGCGGTGACCGGCGGGTCGCTCACCGCCGACGCGGTGGCGGCGACGCTCACGGCCGACCCCCTCCTCGCGTCGACGCTCGTCGCGCCGGCCGGCCTGCCCCCTGCCCCCGACCACGACGAGCTGTACCGGGGTCTCGACGAGGCCGACGCGGCCCGGCTGAGGGCCCTTGCGGATCGGCTCGTGACGGTGCTGGACATCGCCTACCCGCCCGTGCCGGGACAGCTCGCATCGTCGGTGAGCTGCCACCTGCACGGCGCCTCGGGCGAGGTCCGCGAGGGGACGGTGTCCTACGTCCGCACCACCGCGGGCGGCACCGTCCAGTACCTCCTGCCGCATGTGGTGCTCGACCCGCAGACCCTCAGTCCGCTGCTCGTCGGCCTCGCGGAGCCGTCGCCGCCTCCCCGCCTCCGGCGCAGCTCCGTCCGGGAGGTGCCGCAGGGCGTCACCACCCTCATGGCTGTCGGCGGCACCCTCGCCTGGGGACTGCCGCCGCCGTGGAACGTCGTGACGGCCGCGACGGTCACCCTGTTCGAGCAGCTGCTCAACTCCTCGTCGGCGCGTTCCCCGCTGGCCGACGCGGTGTCCGAGCTCGAGCAGTTCGTCAACCAGGCCACGGTCGGCCGGTGGGCCAGTCAGATCCGCGGCTTCGCGCTCTTCGTGAACGCCCAGCGCGCGGGACTCGACGTGAACACCGACCACGACGCCTACATCAGGGAGGTCCTCACCCCCGAGCTGCGCCGGATCACCTCTCCGACCGGTGACAGCCTCTACGACGCGATCCACGCTCTCGAGGACCTCATGGCGACCGGTGACCCGCCGTTCCGGAAGACGGTCCTCGACCTGCTGCTGTCCGGGGTGACGCTCTACCTGCTCGCGCTGAAGATGATCGTCCAGCTCGACGCCACGCTCGCGGCTGCCGCCGAGGACGCGGGGGACGACGGGGAGGCGATAGTCTGCACCGCGCGTTGGCTCCACGACTACGTCACCTTCGAGCAGGCCGTCCTGGGGCCGCCCAACACGCCCGAGGACGGGTGGGCCGTCCGGGCCGGCGCGGCGATCGACACGTATATCAAGGCGCGCAGCGACCAGGTGCGCCGCCCGTATCGGTGGGCCCCCAGACCCGTGTCCTACGACACCGTCCCCGGGATGAGCAACCCTGGGGGCTGGACCTACCACGACGATGCCCTCCCGGGCGACAAGCCGGACGACCACTTCGTCGCGGACTCACTGCCGACCACCTGCTGCGACCCCGGTGCGCAGCACGGTGACAAGGTCGACGCCGCCTTCAACCAGCACCTCGCCGAGATCGCGCGGGACATCAACAGGCGCCGTCCGGCCGTCGACCTCTGGCGGTCTGCCATCGCCGACTGGCGTCGGCACCTCCCGCCACCGCCGCCCGCCGTACCGCCGCAGGTCGCCACCCTCCCCGGGGGGCCGGCGACTCCGCGGGGCGCACTGTGGCAGAGAGGCGCGAGCGTCCAGTATGCGGTGGGCTTCCTCAACGAGGCGGGCGTCAGCACCTCCACCGAGGGGCTCGGCCCGTCGGGCGCCGGACCGGAGTCGCGGTGGCTGCCGATCGAGGCGACGGCGGGGGTCCGGGTCAGCGCCATCCCGGCCGACCCCTCCCGCCTCGCCACCAGGGTGCGTCTCTACCGACGATTCCGCAGCGCCGGGGCACCCTCCCCGTGGCAGGTCGTGGCGGCCCTGCCGGCTGGCACGACGACCTACGACGACACGGACGGCGCCAACGGCTGACCGCAGGAGGGCAGGACCATGACCGACGCGCACCACGAGGACCCCCGACGCGAGGCTGAGCGGAGGGAGCTCGAGGAGGCCGCCCGGACCATGCGGTCGATCAAGGATGTCGTGGCGTCCCACCTGGCGGACCAGGTGGACCAGATCGCCCAGCTCATCGCCGCCTCGGCCGATCCGGCCCTCCCGCCCGCGGAGCCGCTGGAGCAGGCCGTCACCCGGTCGATCAGCCGCTCCTCCCCTGGCGGTCCCCTCAGCTTCGAGGTGGGCCGGATGCGGCACGCGGTGGACGCGGCCCTCAAGCCGCTCGCCGGGAGCGGAGGCGACGCCGAGGACGCGCGGGCGAGGGTCCGCGCGGGGTTCTGTGCCATCGTGCTGGGACTACGTGGTGGCGCAGACTTCGCGGCCGCCGATGTGTCGGAGGGCCTGCTCGAACGCCTACGGATCCTCGCCGAGGGCGGCTCCCTCCCCGAGCCCAGACAGAGTGCCATGGTGGGCACGATGGTCCGCGACTGGCGTGCCATGACGGAAAGGCAGCTGTGGCAGACCATGGCCCTCGCCACCGTGGCGCTGCCCGCGCCCATGAGCAGCCGGGCCGTGCACCTGGCCTGGATGGGCCTCATCGGGGAGATCAGCCCGGACAACGTCATGTTCACGTGGAACTCGCCCGAGGACCAGCGGCGCGTGGTCAGGGACCTCATCGCCAGTGCAGGTGACGAGCACGACATCAGCCGCATCTACGACAAGGCGACGAGTCTGGAGTACCAGGGGAAGCCGCTCCCCCGGGCCGTGATGGCCGAGTGCGTCCAGCTCGCCCTCGGCAATCTGGGCCGGATCATCTACACGTCGACGGAGCAGCTCGAGGTCCTCAGGACGCCTCAGCCCGAACCGACCACCAAGGGCCTGAGCCCCGCGCAGAAGCAGGCTGTCATCGCCGCATACAACCGCGCGAAGGCGCTTCGCGCGGCCGGCGAGGCGCTCTACCGGTCGGCAGGAGATCGTCTGCCCGACCCCCAGCGTGACGCGCGGATCGCTGCCAACCGGTATGCCTTGGAGGTCTACTGGGCGGAATACCTGGCCACCACGCGGTCGAAGATCAGCGCCCCCGCGGACGGGGGTGAGTCTGCGCTCCGGCGGTTCGACGCGCTCCTGGAGAACGAGAGCTTCGGTCGGCTCCTGGCCCAGTGGAGCGCAAAGGCCCGGGAGCCCGTTCCGGAGCTGGCCACTCTCGCTGATCTGGCCCACCGCATCGGGGTCGAGTCGGAGCGCCTCGCGACCGCGCTGAAGGAGCTGGGGGAGGGTGGGGGAGTCAGCGACGGAGCCTTCGAGGCCGGGCTCCAGTACGGCATCGACGGCTTCTGCAACGAGGTGGCACTCGAGGCGAGCGACCTGATCATCGGCCGCGTCGTGCCCACCGCGCCGTTGGACGGCCTCCGCTTCAGGGTGTCGGAGACTCGATCCGCGCCGGCGGAGCTCGCCACGGCCCGGTCGGTGAACGGCCCGAAGACGACTGCCGCGCTGCGCCGAGGCGTCCTGAGTGTCGAGAAGGCTGCCGGAGTCCCCTACGAGGGGATCGCGGGAAGTGAGTGGTTCGGGGCGCTGCGCAAGGCCGTCGAGGAGCTTCCGAAGGCGCTGACGCCCGGCACGGCCACCACCATCTTGACCGGTGTCACACGCCTCGGCGACGCCCTCGCGGTGGCAGAGGGCGAGATGACCAAGCGGTTCGCGAAGCTCCCCGATGTGATCGCGACGTATCGCACCTGCGTGGACGTGTTCGTGCTGGCCAGCTGGGAGCGCATCGCCGACCGGCTGGCGAGCGCCGACCGCGACGTCCTCGAAAGCGGCGTGCTCGACCTGGCCGTGGCGCTCCGGAAGCGCGTGCGGACGCCTGATCCGCTGAGTCCGCTCGCAAAGGGCTGGAGCCAGGAGAAGAGCCGTCTCCTGGATCAGTTGGACACGGTGGACAAGAGGAGTGCGGACAGGGCCAAGAAGGTGTTCACCGACGGCTTCGGCACCACGCTCGCCGAGTGGGAGCGTCAGGTCGACGCCTGGGACCCCACGCGCCGGGAGTCGCTGGCCCAAGCCACCGAGAGCGTACTTCGGGTGCTCAGGGCCTATCGTGCGGGCCTCGAGGAGACGCTGCAGCCCTCTGCGCGAGTCGGGTTCGACCTTCTCCTCGACCGGGTGAGCTTCACGGTCGATTGGCACCTGGCGATGATCGAGGGTCGGGAGCCGCCGATCCTGTGACGGCCCCGTGAGCGGAGCCTCCGGGACCGCACCGACGGCAGCGGGGACGGTGGGTCCGGACCCGCCGTTCAGCCGCCGATGGCCGACATGGCCCGCTCGGGCTGCTCGAACCCCTCGAGCCCGATGTCGTGCCCGTGCTCCTTGCGCCACATCTCGCCGCGGATGATCCGGGCCAGCTCGGTGTCGCTCGCACCGTCCCGCAGCGGCCCGCGCAGGTCGGACTCGGAGTGGGCGAACAGGCAGTTGCGGACCTGCCCGTCGGCGGTGAGCCGCACCCGGTCGCAGGCACCGCAGAACGGCGCGGTGACGCTCGGGATGACGCCGACCCGGCCCGGCCCGCCGTCGACGAGGAACAGCTCGGCGGGCGCGCTCCCCCGGGCGCTGTCCGGGAGCGGGGTGAGGTCGAACCGGGTCGAGATCCGGTCGAGGATCTCGGCCCGCGACACGAGCCGGTCGGCCCGCCACTGGTGCCCCGCGTCGAGCGGCATCTGCTCGATGAACCGCAGCTCGAGACCCCGGTCGAGGCACCAGGCCAGCAGGTCGGCGAGGCCGGTGTCGTTGATGCCGCGCATCGCGACGGCGTTGACCTTGACCGGGGTGAGCCCGGCGGCAGCGGCGGCGGCCAGCCCGTCGAGCACCCGCGGGAGCCGGTCGCGCCGGGTGAGGGCCGCGAACTCCTCACGGTCGATGCTGTCGAGGCTCACGTTGACCCGGTCGAGCCCGGCCGCCGCGAGCCGCCCGGCCGCCGCGTCGAGCCCGATGCCGTTCGTCGTGAGGGCCGTGCGCGGGCGCGGCTCCAGCTCCCGCACCCTGCGGACGATGTCGGCGAGGCCCGGCCGCAGGAGCGGCTCGCCGCCGGTGAACCGCACCTGGTCGACGCCCAGCCCGACGAAGACCCCGACGAGCCGGACCACCTCGTCGTCGGTGAGCAGCCGGGCCCGCGGGAGCCACGGCATACCCTCCTCCGGCATGCAGTAGGTGCACCGCAGGTTGCACTTGTCGGTGAGCGACACCCGCAGGTCGCGGGCCACTCGCCCGAACCGGTCGACGAGCCCGTCGCCCGCCGGAGCGTCGGGCGCGCGACGCAGGCGGGGCATACCGAGGTCCGTCATCCCACCAGCGTATGCCGCGGCCCCGGCCGCGCGGTGCCGGTCCGGGCCGCGCGACGTCCGGCGGGCTCGGCGGGTTAGCGTGTGGCGGTGCTCCGGCTCGTTGTCACCCGACGCTGGCTGACGGCGCTGGCGGCGGCCGCGCTGTTCGGCTTCGTCTCCTACCACCTCGGGTGGTGGCAGTACCACAAGTACGAGCGGAAGCTGGCCCGCAACGAGGTCATCCACGCCCACTGGACGATGGACCCGGTGTCCGTGGCGTCCGTGCTCCCGGGGGGCGAGTCCCTCACCGCCGGCCAGGCCTACACCCGGGTCACCGAGCGGGGGTCGTATGCCGACCTGCCGCAGCTGCTCGTCCGGAACCGGCAGAAGGGCAGCGCCACGGGCTTCGAGGTGCTGGCGCCGTTCCGGATGTCCGACGGGCGCTATCTCGTCGTCGACCGTGGCTGGGTCGCGGCGCCGAATGGCGCGGCCACCGAGCTGCCCGAGGTGCCGGCCGCACCGACCGGCACGATCACCGTGACCGGGTGGCTTGCGGCCGGCGAGGCGTCCAAGCACCAGCACCTGCCGAGCGGGCAGCTCGCGTCGGTCGACCTCGCCGAGGCCTCCGGCCAGTGGGGCGGGATCCCCGTCGTCGGGGCCTACCTCCAGCTGCAGTCCGAGCGTCTCGCCGACGGGACGAGCCCCCCGCGCCCGCTCCCCCTCGACCCGCCGGACACCGACCTCGGCGTCAACCAGGCATACGCGTACCAGTGGTGGCTGTTCATCGCCTGCGGCTTCGGCCTCGTCTATCTCGGCATCCGGCGCGACTACCGCGAGCTGCATCCCGAGATCGCCGAGGCCAAGCCGAAGAAGGTGCGGATCTGGGACGAGGAGGACGAGTAGCCGGGTTGCGAGCCCTGCATGAGACTGTCCAATTGGGTCGGATTCATGCAGACGACCGGTCGGGTCCCGGCTGCTCCTGCCCGCGAGCCCTGCATGAGACTGTCCAATTGGGTCGGATTCATGCAGACGGTCGGGCGCCGCTGTTCCCACCGGACCGATCCGGGGCTCACGCGGAGCGCACGGTCACGCGGGGTGCGGCTCGGCCGCGTCCTCGGCGAACTGGGTGCGGTAGAGGTCGGCGTAGACCCCGCCCCGGGCGAGCAGCTCCAGATGGGTGCCCTGCTCGACGATCCGTCCGTCCTCGACGACGAGGAGCCGGTCGGCGTGCCGCACCGTCGAGAGGCGGTGGGCGATGACGATCGAGGTGCGGTCCGCCAGCGCGGCGTCGAGCGCCCGCTGGAGCGCGGCCTCGGACTCGCTGTCGAGGTGGGCGGTCGCCTCGTCGAGGACGACGAGACCGGGCCCCTTGAGGAGGAGCCGGGCGATGGCCAGGCGCTGCTTCTCGCCACCGGACAGCCGGTGACCGCGGTCGCCGACCACCGTGTCGAGGCCCGCGGGCAGCGACTCGACGAGCGACCACACCTGGGCGGACCGGAGCGCGGCCTCCAGCTCCTGCGGGGTGGCCGACGGCCGGGCATACAGGAGGTTGGCACGGATCGTGTCGTGGAAGAGGTGGGCCTCCTGCGTCACGACGCCGACCCGATCGTGGAGCGAGTCGAGCGTGGCGTCACGCAGGTCGACGCCGTTGACGCGCACCGCACCGGACGTCGGGTCGTAGAGCCGGGCGACGAGGGCGCTGATCGTCGTCTTGCCGGCGCCGCTCGGGCCGACGAGCGCCACCATCGAGCCGGGCTCGACGGTGAAGGTCACGTCGTGGAGCACCTCCGCGCTGCCCCGCCGGTCACCGGAGGCGTTCGCCTCGAGCGAGGCGAGGGAGACCTCGTCGGCCGACGGGTAGCGGAACGAGACGTGGTCGACCTCGACCCGCACCGGGCCGCCCGGGACGGTGACCGCGTCGGGCCGCTCGGCGACGAGGGGCGGCAGGTCGAGGATCTCGAAGACCCGCTCGAAGGACACGAGGGCGGTCATGACGTCGACCCGCACGTTGGACAGCGCGGTGAGCGGGGCGTAGAGCCGCGCCAGCAGGGTGGACAGGGCGAGCAGGGTGCCGACGGTGAGCGTGCCGTGGACGGCCATCACCCCGCCGAAGCCGTAGACCATCGCCGTCGCGAGCGAGGCGACGAGGGCGAGGGCGACGAAGAACACCGAGCGGTTGACGGCCAGCCGCACGCCGACACCGCGGACGGCCGCGGCGTGACCGGCATACTCCCGGTCCTCCCGCTCCCCCTCGCCGAAGAGCTTGACGAGCAGCGCCCCGGCGACGTTGAACCGCTCGCTCATCTGGGCGCCCATGTCGGCGTTGAGGACCATCTGCCGGTGGGTGAGCCCGGCGAGCCGGCGCCCGATGACCCGGGCCGGCACGAGGAAGAGCGGCACGAGGACGAACGCGCCCACGGTCAGCTGCCACGACAGAGAGGCCATCGCGGCGACGATGAGGACGAGGCTGATCGCGTTGCCCACGAGGTTCTGCAGGACGGAGGTGAACGCCTGCTGCGCCCCGACGACGTCGCTGTTGAGGCGGGTCACGAGGGCACCGGTCTGGGCCCGGGTGAAGAAGGCGATGGGCTGGCGCAGGACGTGGGAGAAGACCTCGGTCCGCAGGTCGTAGATGAGGCCCTCCCCGATCCGGGCGGAGTACCACCGCTCGACGAGGGTGAGGACCGCGTCGGACACCGCGATGGCCGCGACGAGCAGGGCCAGCCGGACGACCACCTCGGAGTCCTTGGGGATGACCCCGTCGTCGACGAGCCGCTGGAGCAGCAGCGGCGAGGCGACGACGAGGACCGAGTCGACGACGGTGAGGCCGAGGAAGACGGCGATGAGCCGCTTGTATGCCGCCGCGTAGCCGAGCACGCGGCGGCTCGTCCCCGGGGCGAGACGATGGTCCCGCACCGAGGAGTCCCGGGTCATGGAGCTCATGACCTGCCAGCCGTTGACGCTCACGACGTCACTCAACCACCGGCCACCGACAGGGATTCCCGCTCCCGTGCCGACCCGGCCCCCGACGCTGCCGGTCAGCGGCCCGTCCGCGACGCCTCGGCCGGCTCAGGCCAGGGCCACCAGGTCGCGGTAGTCGGCGCCCCACAGGTCCTCGATCCCGTCGGGCAGCAGGAGGATCCGCTCCGGCTCGAGCGCGTCGACCGCGCCCTCGTCGTGCGTCACGAGGACGACGGCCCCCTTGTAGGTCCGCAGCGCGCCGAGGATCTCGGCCCGGGAGGCGGGGTCGAGGTTGTTCGTCGGCTCGTCGAGGAGCAGGACGTTGGCCGAGGAGACGACGAGCAGGGCGAGGGACAGCCGGGTCTTCTCCCCGCCGGAGAGGACCCGCGCGGGCTTGTCGACGTCGTCGCCGCTGAACAGGAAGGACCCGAGCACCTTGCGCACCTCGGTCTCCCCGAGGTCGGGAGCCGCCGTCTTCATGTTCTCGAGGACGCTGCGGTCCACGTCGAGGTTCTCGTGCTCCTGGGCGTAGTAGCCGATCTTGAGCCCGTGCCCGGGCTCGACCGACCCGGTGTCCGGCTCGTCGACCCCGGCGAGGATGCGCAGGAGCGTCGTCTTGCCGGCGCCGTTGAGGCCGAGGACGACGACCCGGGACCCGCGGTCGACGGCCAGGTCGACGTCGGTGAAGATCTCCAGCGACCCGTAGGACCGGGACAGCCGCTTCGCGCGCAGCGGGGTCCGCCCGCACGGTGCGGGCTCGGGGAAGCGGAGCCGGGCCACCCGGTCCTGCACGCGCTCGGCCTCCAGGCCGGACAGCAGCCGCTCGGCCCGGCGGGCCATGTTCTGGGCCGCGACCGTCTTGGTCGCCTTGGCCCGCATCTTGTCGGCCTGGGCCATGAGGGCGGCGGCCTTCTTCTCCGCGTTGGCCCGCTCCCGGTGGCGGCGCCGCTCGTCGGTCTCGCGCTGGGCGAGGTAGGCCTTCCAGCCGAGGTTGTAGACGTCGAGCTCGGCGCGGTTGGCGTCGAGGTGGAAGACCCGGTTGACGACGACCCCCAGGAGGTCGACGTCGTGGGAGATGACGACGAGCCCTCCCTTGTATGCCTTGAGGTAGTCCCGCAGCCAGGCGATGGAGTCCGCGTCGAGGTGGTTCGTCGGCTCGTCGAGCAGCAGCGTCCGGGCCCCGGAGAAGAGGATCCGCGACAGCTCGACCCGACGCCGCTGACCGCCGGAGAGGGTGAGCAGCTCCTGCTCGAGGATCCGCTCGGGGAGGCCGAGCGCGGAGGCGATGGAGGCGGCCTCCGACTCCGCGGCATACCCTCCGGCGGCCGTGAACTCGGCGTCGAGACGGGCATACCGCCGCATGGCCCGCTCCTGGGCCTCCCCGGTCTCGGCGGCCATCGCCAGCTCGGCCCGGCGCAGGTTCCGGACGATCGTGTCGAGTCCACGCGCGGACAGGACGCGGTCGCGGGCCGTGACGTGGAGGTCGCCGGTGCGGGGATCCTGCGGCAGGTAGCCCACCGCGCCGCTCACCGTCACCGTGCCCGCCGCCGGCTGGCCCTCGCCCGCGAGCACCTTGGTCAGCGTCGTCTTGCCGGCCCCGTTGCGACCGACGAGCCCGACCCGGTCGCCGGGGGCGATCCGGAAGGTCGCGGCGTCGAGGAGCAGCCGGGACCCCGCGCGCAGCTCGACGGAGGCAGCGGTGATCATCGGGAGGGTCCTTCGGGGGATGAGGGGTCGGCGGGCGGTCGCGCCACACCGGTCACGTTTCAGTCTAGTGGCGGCCGGGACCGGCGGGCGCCCGGCTACTCTGGGCCCGGCGGGCCGGCGCGGGACCGGTCGCACCGGTGCCGGTCAGGGCCCAGGAGGGACCGATGAGCTTCAACGACAACGCCACCCTCGACACCTCGCAGGTCGAGTCCGGGGGCAGCGGCGGCGGCAGAGGCGGCCCCGGCGGGCTGGTCGTCGGGGGCGGCGTCGGCGGCATCATCCTGCTGATCCTCGCGCTCGTCTTCGGCATCAACCCCGGGGACGTCACCGGGTCCTCGGCCGTCCCCTCCGCCCAGAGCACCGTGGAGGGCACCGACGGGTCGGCCCTCGCCGCCGAGTGCCGGACGGGTGCCGACGCCAACCGGAGCTCGACCTGTCTCGTCGTCGGCACGGTCAACTCGGTCCAGTCCTTCTGGGCGCAGGAGCTGCCGAAGTACGGCAAGAAGTACACCCCGGCCAAGACCGTCCTCTACTCCGGCTCCACCCGGTCGGCGTGCGGCACCGCATCCAACCAGGTCGGGCCGTTCTACTGCCCGCTCGACGGCAAGGTCTACATCGACGCGTCGTTCTTCACGATCCTCCAGCAGCAGTACGGCAGCTCCGGCGGCCAGCTCGCCCAGGAGTACGTCGTCGCCCACGAGTACGGCCACCACGTCCAGGACATCCTCGGCCTGCTCGACCGCGCCCAGCAGGACCCGCAGGGCGCCCAGAGCGGCTCGGTGCGGATCGAGCTGATGGCCGACTGCCTCGCCGGCGTCTGGGCCGACCACGCGTCGACGACGAAGGATGCCAACGGGCAGACCTTCCTCCAGCCGCTCTCGAACCGCGACATCCAGGACGCCCTGTCCGCCGCCGCGTCAGTTGGCGACGACTCCATCCAGAAGAAGGCCCAGGGCCGGGTCACCCCCGACAACTGGACCCACGGCTCCTCGGCGGCCCGGCAGTACTGGTTCACGACGGGCTACCGCTCCGGTGACCTCAACCAGTGCGACACCTTCGCCGTCCAGGACGTGGAGAACCCGGCCTGAGGTGACTCCCACGGCCCACCATGGGGGTATGCCACCACCCGGCGCTCCCCGTCGACTCGCGCTGGTCTCCATGCACACCTCCCCGACGGCGACGCCCGGCACGGGTGACGCGGGCGGGATGAACGTCTACCTCGCCTCGGTCGCGGGCCCGCTCGTCGCCCAGGGATTCTCGGTCGACCTCGTGACCCGGCGGGTCGACCCGGACCAGCCGGACGTCGAGGAGCTCGCCTCCGGCGCGCGGCTGGTCCGCATCGAGGCCGGCCCGCTCGAGGCGCTGTCCAAGGGCCGGCTTGAGCGACACGTCGAGGAGTTCGCCGCGGGCCTCGTCGACGTCGGGCCGTACGACCTCGTCCACTCCCACTACTGGCTGTCCGGCGTCGCCGGGCTCGCCGTCGCCCGGGCCCTCGGGGTGCCCCACGTGCTCAGCCTCCACACCGTCGCGGCCCTCAAGAACGCCACCCTCGCACCCGGAGACGAGCCGGAGCCCGCGCATCGCCTGCACTGGGAGCGCGACCTCGCCCGGGCCTCGTCGGCGACGATCGCCGCGACCCATGCCGAGGCCCGGGCGATCCGGGAGTTCTACGGCATCGGCGCCGACCAGGTCGAGGTCGTCACGCCGGGGGTCGACCACACCGTCTTCACCCCGGACGGACCCGCCCCCGGCGGGGCCGTCGCCGACCTGCTCGCCCGGCGCGGGGCATACCTCCTCATGGCGGCCCGGATGCAGCCCCTCAAGGGGCAGGACATCGCCGTCGAGACCCTCGCCCGCCTCGACCCGCGGACCCGGCCGGGCCTCGTGCTGACCGGCGAGGCGAGCCCGGGGCACGAGGCATACCGGCAGCGGGTCCTGGCCCGGGTGGACGAGCTCGGCCTTGCCGACGAGGTGCGCACCGTCTCCGCCGTGACCCGGCCCGAGCTCGCCGCCCTCTTCCGGGGCGCCTCCCTGCTCCTTGTGCCGTCCCGGTCGGAGACGTTCGGGCTCGTGACGGTCGAGGCCGCCGCGAGCGGGCTACCGACCGTGGCCGCCCGCGTCGGAGGGCTCGCCGAGGCGGTGAGCGACG
>JBDIAL010000020.1:0-30356 GCA_039812405.1 Nostocoides sp. | reverse complement strand
TCAAGGGCCGGCTCCAGGACGGCGAGCCCTTCCTCGCCGCGACGGCCCGCCGCACCGTCGCCCGGGTGTCCGCCGCGACGGCGGCCGCGCTCGGGGTCGACGACGGCGACGCCCTGACGGTCTCCACCGCCGCCGGCTCGGTCACCGCCCCCGTCGCGGTGACCGAGATGGCCGACCACGTCGTCTGGCTCCCGACGAACTCGGCGGGCTGCGCCGTCCGGCCGGCGCTGGCCGCGGTCCACGGCAGCCTCGTCACCGTCACCGGTTCCGCTCTCCCGAAGGAGGACGCGTGAGCGCCGTCCACGCCCTCGCCGAGCAGGTCGCATACGGGCATCCCGCCCTCGTCCCCCTGTCCACGGGGCCGACGGACAACCCGTCGGTCGACTTCAGCGACACCCCGTGGTGGCTCTCGCTCGTCAAGGCGGTGCTCGTCTTCGCCCTGCTGCTCGTCCAGACGCTCCTGGTCATCTGGTTCGAGCGGCGGGTCATCGGCCGGATGCAGCAGCGGCCGGGACCGAACCGGTTCGGGCCGTTCGGCATCTTCCAGAGCATGGCCGACGGCATCAAGCTGGCGCTCAAGGAGGACATCACCCCGAAGAACGCCGACAAGATCGTCTTCGTCCTCGCGCCGATCATCTCCGGGGGCATGGCGTTCATCGCCTTCTCCATCATCCCGATGGGCCCGATGGTGTGGATGTTCGGCCACCACACCCCGCTGCAGCTGACCGACCTGCCCGTCGCCGTGCTCCTCGTCCTCGCCGTCGCCGGGGTCGGCGTCTACGGCATCGTCCTGGCCGGCTGGTCGTCCGGGTCGACCTACCCGCTGCTCGGCGGGCTCCGCTCGACCGCCCAGGTCATCTCCTACGAGATCGCCATGGGCCTCTCGCTCGTCGCGGTGTTCCTCTACAGCCAGTCGATGTCGACCTCCCAGATCGTCGACGCCCAGCGCCACCTGTGGCACATCATCCCGGCGTTCTTCTCCTTCTTCGTCTACGTCATCACGATGGTCGGCGAGACCAACCGCCTGCCCTTCGACCTCGCCGAGGGCGAGGGCGAGCTGACCGGCGGCTTCCACACCGAGTACTCCTCGATGAAGTTCGCCATGTTCTACCTCGGCGAGTACGTCAACATGTTCTCGGTCTCGGCGCTCGCGACGACGATGTTCCTCGGCGGCTGGCAGGCGCCCCCCGGGATCGCCGCGATCAACGACGGCATGTTCAACCACGGCTGGTGGGGCCTGCTGTGGTTCACCATCAAGCTCTGGCTGTTCATGTTCTTCTTCGTGTGGCTGCGCGGCTCGCTGCCCCGCACCCGCTACGACCAGTTCATGCGGTTCGGCTGGAAGTTCCTCATCCCCGTCACCCTCGCCTGGGTCGTCCTCGTCGCCTTCATCCGGGGCGCGCAGCTGGGCTACTTCGGGGACGCGTCGTTCACGATCGGGAGCCGCAGCTTCCCCGTGGCGACGGTGCTCATCATCCTCGTCGTCGCCGCCACCGTGCTGCTCATCACCTACATCTTCGAGGGTCGGTCCGAGGCGAGACGGGAGGCGGCCCACGCTCCCGCCCCCGCCGAGGTCGATCCGTATGCCGGTGGCTTCCCCGTGCCGCCGCTGCCCGGCCAGGTGCTCCGGGAGCCGTCCCGGGCCGATGGTGCGGAGGCCGTCCCCAGTCTGACCAGCAAGGAGGGCCCGCGTGGCTGACGAGAAGAAGGGCGGCTTCCTCTCCGACCTGTTCGCACCGGTCGGTGGCTTCGGCGTCACCTTCGCGACGATGTTCCGCAAGGTCGCGACGGAGGAGTACCCCGAGGAGAAGCGGCCCACCCAGAAGCGCTTCCACGGGCGCCACCAGCTCAACCGGCACCCCGACGGCCTCGAGAAGTGCGTCGGGTGCGAGCTGTGCGCCTGGGCCTGCCCGGCCGACGCGATCTTCGTCGAGGGCGCCGACAACGACGACACCCCGCTCGCCGAGGGCGGCACCGGCCGGTTCTCCCCCGGGGAGCGCTACGGGCGGATCTACCAGATCAACTACCTGCGCTGCATCTTCTGCGGGATGTGCATCGAGGCGTGCCCGACCCGGGCCCTGACGATGACGAACTTCTACGAGCTCGCCGACGACAACCGCGCCGACCTCATCTTCACCAAGGACCAGCTCCTCGCCCCGCTCCAGTCCGGCATGCTCGCCCCGCCGCACCCGATGGTCGAGGGCACCGAGCAGAAGGACTACTACCTCGGTCACGTCACGGCGGCGACCGACGAGCAGCGGGCCTGGGTCGAGGCGAACGAGGCCCAGCCCGTGGAGGGCATGGCGCCGACGCCCGGCGACGACCCCGTCCTGGGCCTCGACACCGTCGAGGACGGGCAGCAGGCGACCCGCGACACGACCGAGGCGGTGAAGCGATGAGCGGTGGCGAGTCGATCCTCTTCTGGATCTTCGGCCCCCTGGCCGTGGTCGCGGCCCTGGGGCTCCTCTTCGCGAAGAAGGCCGTGCACGCCGCCCTGGGCGTCGCCTTCGTCATGGTCGTCCTCGGGATGTTCTACCTCGCCCAGGGCGCGCCCTTCCTCGGCGTCATCCAGATCTTCGTCTACACCGGCGCCGTCATGATGCTGTTCCTCTTCGTCCTCATGCTCGTCGGCGTCGACTCCTCCGACTCCCTCGTCGAGACGATCAAGGGTCAGAAGTGGGCCGGCCTCCTGCTGTCGGCCGCCCTCTGCGTCCTGCTCACCGAGACGGTCGGGCACGCGACGTGGGGCGCCGCGAAGGGCGTGGCGTCGGTCAACGAGACGACCGGCAACATCAGCGGCGTCGCGACGCTCATCTTCGGCCGCTACGTGTGGGTCTTCGAGGTGACCAGCGCCCTGCTCATCACGGCGGCCATGGGGGCCATGGTCCTCGCCCACCGCGAGCGCCTCACCCCCGCCCCGAGCCAGCGCGACTGGTCGGTGCGCCGCATCCGCGAGGGCGTCAACGTCGCCGGCCTGCCGGCTCCGGGCGTCTACGCCCGGCACAACGCGGTCGACACCCCGGCGCTCCTGCCCGACGGCACCCCGTCGACGCTGTCCGTCTCCCGCGTCCTCGACGCCCGCGACCAGGTGACGACGCCGCACCGGTTCGTCGAGGCCGAGGAGCATCTGCAGACCGAGATCGAGGAGGGCGGCGAACGGTGACCAACCTCGTCAACTACATCTACCTGGCGATCCTGCTCTTCACCATCGGCACGGCGACCGTCCTGGTGCGGCGCAACGCGATCATCGTGTTCATGGGCGTCGAGCTCATGCTCAACGCCGCGAACCTCGTCTTCGTCACCGTCGCCCGGATGCGCGGCACGCTCGACGGGCAGGTCATCGCCCTGTTCGTCATGGTCGTCGCCGCCGCCGAGGTCGTCGTCGGCCTCGCCATCATCATGGCCATCTTCCGCGCCCGCAGGTCCGCGTCCGTCGACGGCGCGAACCTGCTGAAGCTGTAAGAAGGAGCACTCGAGTGCACTCGCTCATCACCGAGACCGGGGTCGTCACCCAGGCCGCCACCGGCGCCGCGAGCCTCGGCTGGCTGCTCGTGGCCCTGCCGCTGTTCGGCGCCGCGTTCCTGCTCATCGGCGGCCGGGCCACCGACAAGTGGGGCCACTACCTCGCGACGCTCCTGTCCTGGGCGGCCTTCGTCGTCGCCGCCGTCGTCTTCTTCCAGATGCTCGGCAACGACCCGCAGCACCGCAGCTTCCACCTGCGCCTGTTCGACTGGATCTCCGCGGGCAGCTTCCGGCTCGACGCCGGGATGCTCATCGACCAGCTGTCGATCTCCTTCGTCCTCCTCGTGACGTTCGTCGGCTCCCTCATCCACGTCTACTCCATCGGCTACATGGAGCACGACCCGGAGCGGCGCCGCTTCTTCGCCTTCCTCAACCTGTTCGTCGCCTCGATGCTCCTGCTCGTGCTCGCCGACTCCTACCTCCTGCTCTTCGTCGGCTGGGAGGGCGTCGGTCTCGCGTCGTACCTGCTCATCGGCTTCTGGAACTTCAACCCCGCATACGCCACGGCCGCCAACAAGGCCTTCGTCGTCAACCGCGTCGGTGACATGGGGCTGACGGTGGCGATGCTGTCGATGTTCGTCGTCTTCGGCCACGTCGACTTCGCCCACGTCGAGGCGGGCGTCGGCTCGGCCTCGAAGGGGTGGACGACGGCGATCGGGCTCCTCCTGCTCGTCGGGGCGTGCGGCAAGTCGGCGCAGTTCCCCCTCCAGAGCTGGCTCGGCGACGCGATGGCCGGCCCGACCCCCGTGTCCGCGCTCATCCACGCCGCGACGATGGTCACCGCCGGCGTCTACCTCGTCGTCCGCAGCGGCTTCATCTTCGACGCCTCGTCCGACGCCCGGCTCGCCGTGTGCTTCGTCGGCGCGATCACCCTGCTCTTCGGGGCCATCGTCGGCTGCGCGAAGGACGACATCAAGAAGGCGCTCGCCGCCTCGACGATGAGCCAGATCGGCTACATGATGCTCGCCGCGGGGCTCGGCCCGGTCGGGTATGCCTTCGCGATCTTCCACCTGCTGACCCACGGCTTCTTCAAGGCCGGGATGTTCCTCGGCGCCGGCTCGGTCATGCACGGGATGAACGACCAGGTCAACATGCGCCGGTTCGGCGGCCTGTCGACGGTCATGAAGATCACCTGGGCGACCTTCGGTCTCGGCTGGCTCGCCATCCTCGGCATCCCGCCGTTCTCCGGCTTCTGGTCCAAGGACAAGATCATCGAGGCCGCCTTCGTCGGTGACGGCTGGAAGCCGTGGGTGTTCGGCACCGCCGCGCTCGTCGGAGCCGGCATCACGGCGTTCTACATGTCCCGGCTCTTCTTCATGACCTTCCACGGGAAGCGGCGCTGGACCGACGACGTCCACCCCCACGAGTCGCCGCTCGTCATGACGGTCCCCATGATGGTCCTCGCCGTCGGCTCGGCCGTCCTCGGCCTCATCCTCGGCGCGACGTCGATGTTCCCGCACTGGCTCGAGCCGGTCGTCGGGGGCGGGGAGGAGGAGCATCCCGTCATCAACCAGTGGCTCCTCATGGGGGTGACCCTCGTCTTCGTCGCCATCGGCCTCGCCCTCGCCTACGTCCGCTACGTGCGCGAGTCCGTGCCGGAGCTGCCGCCCCAGGGCTCGCTGCTCACCCAGGCCGCGCGGGTCGACCTCTACCAGGATGCCGTCAACGAGGGCCTGTTCATGCGGCCCGGCACCCACCTGACCCGCGGTCTGGTCTACGGCGACAGCGGCCTGGTCGACGGCGGCGTCACCGGCCTCGCATCCCTCGTCGGCGCCACCTCCAGCCGGGTCCGCCGGCTGCAGAACGGCTTCGCTCGCTCCTACGCCCTGACGATGCTCGCCGGCGTCGTCGCCATCCTCGGAGTCCTGTGGGTGATCAACTGATGAGCTCCTTTCCCTGGCTGACGACGCTGCTGGTCGTCCCCCTCGTGGGCGCGGCCGTCATCTGGCTCCTGCCGTCGGGTCTCGCGGCCCGCGCCAAGGAGGTCGCGCTCGGCTTCTCCCTCGTGACGCTCGTCCTCACCGTCCTCGCCGCGCTGCAGTTCAAGACCGGGGCGGGTCACGGGCAGTTCCAGCTCACCGAGACCCACGAGTGGATCCCGCAGTTCGGGGCCTCCTACGCCCTCGGGGTCGACGGCATCGCCCTCGTGCTCATCGTCATGGCGGCGATCCTCACGCCGGTCTGCATCCTCGCCGCGTGGCGCGACGTGCCCGAGGGCGGGATGCGCGAGAAGAGCTACTTCGCGCTCATGCTGCTCCTGCTGACCTTCATGGTCGGCGTCTTCGCGGCGCGCGACGTCTTCCTCTTCTACATCCTCTTCGAGGCGATGCTCATCCCCGTCTACTTCCTCATCGGGTCGTTCGGCGGCGAGCGTCGGCAGTATGCCGCGCTGAAGTTCCTCCTCTTCTCCCTCGGCGGCGGCCTCGTCATGCTCGTCGCCGTCATCGCGCTCTACCACTACGGTCCGGGCGGTCACGAGGGCTTCCTCGTCGAGCGGCTCACCGGGCACCCGTTCCCGAAGACGGCCGCCCGCCTCATGTTCGTCGGCTTCTTCATCGCCTTCGCGGTCAAGGCCCCCATGGTGCCCGCCCACACCTGGCTCCCCGACGCCGCGACCGAGGCCACGCCGGCGACGGCGGTGCTCCTCGTCGGCGTCCTCGACAAGGTGGGCACCTACGGCATGATCCGCTTCTGCCTCCAGCTCTTCCCCGAGGCGAGCAAGTGGGCCACGCCCGTCGTCATCGTGCTGGCCGTCATCTCGGTCCTCTACGGCGCGCTGCTGGCCATCGGGCAGACCGACATCATGCGACTCATCGCGTTCACCTCGGTGAGCCACTTCGGCTACATCGTCCTCGGCATCTTCGCCATGACGACGACCGGCTTCGCCGGGTCCTCGCTCTACATGGTCAACCACGGCTTCTCGACGGCGGCCATGTTCCTCTTCGCCGGGATGCTCATCGTCCGGCGGGGCAGCAAGCGGATCCCCGACTTCGGCGGCTGGCAGCGGGTCACCCCGCTCCTCGCGGGCGTCTTCCTCGTCGCCGGGCTGTCGGCGCTGTCCCTGCCCGGCCTGTCGACGTTCGTGTCCGAGTTCCTCGTCCTCGTCGGCTCCTTCGAGAAGTACAAGGTCGCGACGGCCTTCGCCGTCTTCGGCAGCGTCCTCGCCGCGCTCTACGTCCTGCTCATGTACAAGCGGATCGCGACCGGGCCGAAGCCCGACGAGGCGGAGCTCGGTGGCCCGGTCGCCGACCTCGGGCTGCGGGAGAAGCTCGTCGTCGCGCCGATCCTCGCGGTCATCCTCGTCCTCGGCTTCTTCCCGAACATCGCGCTGAAGGTCATCAACCCGGCGGTGAGCGCCACCCTGCAGCACGTCGGCGTGACCGATCCGACCCCCCTGACCGCCGGGAGTGACAAGTGAGCGCCGCCGTGACGACCGCCGTGCCCGCCGCCTTCCTCCAGGCGGTGAAGATCGACTACTGGGCGGTGATCCCGCTCCTCATCGTGCTCGGCGGCGCGCTCGTCGGCGTCCTCGTCGAGGCCTTCGCGCCCCGCCGCAGCCGCTACGGGATCCAGGTCGTCTGGACGCTGCTCACCCTCGTCGCCGCCCTCGTCGTCCTCGCCGGCTGGAGTCACCGCCACCAGACCAAGACCCTCGGCGGCTCGGTCGTCATCGACGGACCGACGCTCTTCATCCAGGGGACCCTGCTCGTCCTGTCGATCCTCGCCGTCCTCGTCATGGCCGAGCGGTTCGTCGGCCAGGACGCCGACTCCTTCACCCCGATGGGCGCGGCGACACCCGGCTCGCCCTACGAGGCGGCCGCGGCCCGGGCCGGCCGGACGACCTCCGAGGTCTTCCCGCTCACCCTCCTGTCGGTGTCCGGCATGATGCTCTTCCCGGCCTCCGGCGACCTCATCACGATGTTCGTCGCCCTCGAGGTCCTCTCGCTGCCGCTGTACATCCTGTGCGGCCTGGCCCGCCGGCGCCGGCTGCTGTCGCAGGAGGCGTCGCTGAAGTACTTCCTGCTCGGCGCCTTCTCCAGCGCGTTCTTCCTCTTCGGCTCCGCCCTGCTGTTCGCCTACTCCGGCTCGCTCGACCTCGTGACGATCGCCTCGACGACCAGCGCCGCCGACCCCGCGCTCAACGGGCTGCTCCTGCCCGGGGTCCTCCTCGTCTTCGTCGGCCTGCTCTTCAAGGTCGGCGCGGTGCCGTTCCACTCCTGGACGCCCGACGTCTACCAGGGAGCCCCGACGCCGGTCACCGGCTTCATGGCGGCCGCCACGAAGGCGGCGGCCTTCGGCGCCATCCTGCGCGTCGCCTACACCGCCTTCGACGGCTCCCGCTGGGACTGGCGGGCCATCATCATCGCCGTCGCCATCCTCACGATGGTCGTCGGCTCGATCCTCTCGGTCACCCAGACCGACATGAAGCGGCTGCTCGCCTACTCCTCGGTCGCCCACGCCGGCTTCGTCCTCGTCGGTGTCCTGGCCTTCGACAAGGCGGCGGTGTCCGGCACGCTGTTCTACCTCGCGGCATACGGGCTGTCGGTCATCGCGGCCTTCGCCGTCGTCATGATGGTCCGGGAGAACGGCTCGGAGGCGACCCACCTGTCCCAGTGGGCCGGCCTCGGTCGCAACCACCCGGTCGTCGCCGGCGTCTTCGCCTTCCTGCTCCTCGCCTTCGCGGGCATCCCCCTGACGTCGGGCTTCACGGCGAAGTATGCGGTGTTCGCGCCGGCCGTGTCGGACGGCGGCACCGCCGGGGTCGTCATGGTCATCATCGGCGTGCTGTGCAGCGCGATCACGGCGTTCGTCTACGTGCGGGTCATCATCCTCATGTACTTCACCGAGCCCACGAGCGAGGACGTCACCGTCTTCGTCCCGTCGGCGCTGACCACCGTCGCCGTCACCGTGGGGGTGCTGCTCACCTTCGCCCTCGGCGTCGTCCCGTCGCCGCTGCTCGACCTGGCGGGCCACGCCTCGCAGTTCATCCGCTGAGGCCCCCTTGGTCGCGACCCCGCCCGCCCTCGCCCTGCCGGCCGCCTCGCCGGCGCTCGCCGAGGCACTCGCCGACGGACTGGCCCGGGTCAACGACCTCATCGCGCGGCGGGTCGACCACGAGGACCCGTTCATCGCCGAGGCGGGCGGTCACCTGCTCGCCGGCGGCAAGCGCCTGCGGCCCCTGCTCACCCTCCTCGCGAGCCGGATCGGCCCGCTGGGGATCAACGACGAGGTCGTCGCGGCGGCGGCCGCCGTCGAGCTGACCCACCTCGCGTCGCTCTACCACGACGACGTGATGGACGAGGCGCTCGTGCGGCACGGGGGGCCGAGCGTCAACGCGCGCTACGACAACGCGACGGCGATCCTCGTCGGGGACCTCCTGTTCGGCACGGCCTCGGAGATCACGGCCGACCTCGGCCCCGAGGCGGTCCGGATCCAGGCCCAGACCTTCGTGCGGCTGTGCGCCGGACAGATCCGTGACGACCGGCCGAGCCCGGCCGGCGCGGATCCGGTGGACTACTACCTCTCGGTGCTCGCCGACAAGACGGGCGTGCTCATCGCGACGGCCGCCCGGTACGGCGGGATGTTCGGGGGGGCCGGGCCCGCAGTCGTCGACATGCTCCGCGAGTACGGCGAGCGCCTCGGCATCGCCTTCCAGCTCGCCGACGACCTCATCGACATCGCGAGCGACGCCGAGGCCATGGGCAAGACGCCCGGCACCGACCTGCGCGAGGGCAAGGCCACCCTGCCGGTGCTCCTCGTCCGCGGCTCGACCGACCTGGCCGACCGCCCGCTGCAGGAGCTGCTGGCCGGCGACCTGCGCGACGAGGACCTGCTCGCCGAGGCGCTGCGGCTGCTGCGCGCCCACCCGGCGATGGACGAGGCGCTCGCCCGGACCCGGGCCGTCGGGCGCGAGGCGGTGGCCGTCCTCGGCCCGCTGCCGTCGTCGGACGCCAAGGACGCCCTCGTCGCCCTCGTCACGAGCGTCGTCGACCGCGTCGGCTGACCCCACTCCGGGCCTTTATCGGGTTCCACGACAACCGTCCACCTCACCCGACAACGCATCCCCCGCGACGTGGACGCTTCTCGGGTCAGGTGGCCCACTCCCGCGATGGGGTCCCGCACGCCGTCACGCCAGGGACCAGGGACGGCCCCCGCGCGCTGCCGGGGGACGATGGCTGAGGGACAATGACGGCCATGACCGACGTGTCGCCCGGACCGGCTCCCCTCGACCTCGGCGCGGACGTCGTCGACCTCACGACCGCGATCTGCGACATCGAGTCGGTGAGCCGGCACGAGCAGGCGCTGTGCGACGCCGTCGAGGCCGCCCTGGCCGGCCTGCGGCACCTGGCCGTCACCCGCATCGGGAACTCGCTCGTGGCCCGCACGGCGCTGGGGCGGGCCGAGCGCGTCGTCCTCGCCGGCCACCTCGACACGGTGCCGCTCACCGACCCGCCGAACCTACCCGTCCGCCGGGTCGGCGACGAGCTGGTCGGTCGGGGGACCGTCGACATGAAGGGCGGGGTGGCGGTCCAGCTCAAGGTGGCCGCCCAGGTGCCCGAGCCGACCCGGGACGTCACCTTCGTCTTCTACGAGGGGGAGGAGATCGCCTCGCAGTACAACGGGCTGCGGCTCATCGAGCAGGAGCGCCCCGACCTCCTCGCCGCCGACTTCGCCGTCCTCCTCGAGCCGACGAGCGCGCGGGTCGAGGCCGGGTGCAAGGGCACCCTGCGCGCGGAGGTGACGACGACGGGCACCGCCGCCCACAGCGCCCGCCCCTGGAACGGTCACAACGCGATCCACGACGCCGCGACGGTGCTCGGCCGGCTCGCGGCCTACGAGGCGGCGACGGTCCCGGTCGACGGGCTCGACTACCACGAGGCGATGCAGGCGACCGGGATCCGCGGCGGCATCGCCGGCAACGTCATCCCGGACCGCTGTGTCACGACGGTCAACTACCGGTATGCCCCGTCCGTCACCGAGCGCGAGGCGGAGGCCGCCGTCCGCGAGCTGTTCGACGGCTTCGACGTCGAGGTCGTCGACAACGCCGGTGGGGCCCGCCCGGGTCTCGACCTGCCCGCGGCCCAGGACTTCGTCGCCGCCCTGGGCGTCGAGGTCGTCGCCAAGGAGGGCTGGACCGACGTCGCGCGGTTCTCCGCCCTCGGCGTGCCGGCCGTCAACTTCGGACCGGGCGACCCCAACCTCGCCCATCACGACGAGGAGCGCTGCCCCGTCGGCGACCTCGCCGCCTGCGAGGCCGCCCTGCTGCGCTGGCTGTCCTGACCCGCGGCGAGCCGGCGGCTCCCGACGGACCGGCCTACCGGGGCCCGCTGAACCCGCCGCCCCCGAACCCGCCTCCGCCGAAGCCGGAGGTCCCGGTCAGGGCGCTGCCGCTGCGCAGGCTCGTGGAGTCGCTGCTCGGCAGCGCCTCGGAGCGGTCGGCGAGGACGACGGTCGCGCCCTTGGCGAGGCCCTTGGTGATCTGGGCCATCCCGCCGCCGACGGCGCCGACGGTGACCTGGGTCGACGTCGTCGTGTCACCGGAGAGCACCTCGACGGTGGAGGCGCCGCCGGAGACCCCGGAGAGCGCGGAGACCGGGACGGTCAGGGCGTCCGTGGCCGAGGCGAGGGTGACGGTCGCCGTGGCGTAGGAGCCGGTGGCGAGCGACTGCGGTGCGTGGGAGATCGTCACCCGGACGGGGTAGGTGACCGTCGAGGACGAGGAGGAGGACTGGACGACCCCGATGCTCTGGATGGTGCCGGCGACGGTCGTCTCGGTGCCGGCCGGCGTGACCGACACCGACTGACCGACTCGCATCGAGCCGATCTGGTCCAGCGACGCGTCGACGGTGAGGACGGCCGATCCCTCGCCGACGACGACGATGGCGTCGGAGGTCGAGGCCGTCTCGCCCTTGGTGATCCCGATCGAGCCGACGACACCGCTGATCGGAGCCTTGAGCCGGGCACCGGACAGGTTGGACCGGGCCTCGGCGAGCGCGATCTTGTCCTTGAGCACGGTGACCTCGAGGGAGGACGTGCTCTGCGAGCCCGACCCGGAGCCGCCGCTCGACAGGTCGGCGGACGAGCCCGTCGACCCCGTGCCGCTCGTGCGGCTTCCGGTGGCGGTCGACGCGCTGCTGCCGGACGCGCCCGTCGCGCCGGATCCCGTGCCCGTCGCGGACGATCCGCTCGAGGCGTTCGCGAGGGCCTGCTGCTGCAGGGCCGCGGCGGCCTTGTCGATCTGGACCGACAGCTGGGAGAGGATCGCGTCCGAGCCCTTCGCCGAGGTCACGGCCTTGCTGATCGCGGTGATGCAGGCGGTGATCTCGTCGTCCGTGGGGCCCGTCGGCGAGGACGACGGGCTGCTCGAGGACGACGGGGAGGACGGCGAGCTCGACGAGGAGGAGCTGGACGAGGAGGACGACGAGCTGGACGAGCTCGAGGAGGAGTCGGAGTCGCTCGGGTCGGCGGTCGTGGTGGAGTCCGCGCCCGGGGTCACCGTGTCGGTGGACACCGGGCTCGGCGTCCGGTCGGCCGTCGTGGACGTCGTCGTGCCGAGCACCGGCTGGCAGGCCGTGACGGCCGCCGTCAGCAGGCTCGCCGTCGAGGACACGGACGCGGTGCCGCGTCGGGTGTCGACCTTCGTCGAGCTCCCCTTCGACGGGCCCGTGGCGGACTTCCCCTTCGCGGACTTTCCCTTCGAGGTGCCCTTCGACGAGGCGCCCTTGGACGTCTTGCCGGTGGTGGAGGTGCTCTTCGAGGCGGTGGCGGTGCTCTGGCTCGCGGCGGTCGTGCTCGTCGAGGAGGAGCCGGTCGAGCTCGTGCCGTCCTCGGCGTCCTCGAGGGAGGCCTGGGCGGCGATGAGGTTGGCCTCGGCCACCTTGACCGACCGCTTGAGGTCCGTGGTGTCCATCGTCGCGATCGTCTGGCCCTCGGTGACCTTGTCGCCGACCGAGACCTTGACGGCGGTGACCGTGCCGGAGGTGGGGAAGGTCGCGGACACCTCGTCGACCCGCTGCACCGTCCCTGACAGGGACACCGTCTGGGTCACGTCGGACACCGAGGCGTTGGCCGTCACGAGGGAGGCGGTGGCCGCGTTGCTCGTGCGCGAGTCGTAGACGAGGTATGCCCCCGCGATGACGACGACCCCGACGCACCCGGCCGCGAGGCGGCGGACGAGCTTGGGGTGGGGATCAGCCACGCTGCAGCCCTCCGGTGCACGAGCCGTCGACCGGGGCCGACAGCGCCAGGCTCGTCGCCTTGACCGACCCGGTGCTGTCCGCCTTGCCCTGGGCGGTGACGCACCGGCCGACCTTGAGGTCGGAGGCCGAGCCGGTCTTGCGGGCGGTGAACGTCGTCGACCCGGTGTAGGTGACGGTCACCGGGGTCGTCGACGCCGAGGGCGTCCCCGAGGCGGTCGCCGATCCGGAGGGGCGGGCGAAGGAGACCGCGTCGACGACGAAGGTCCCGTTGCCGACCTTCGTCACCTTCCCGATCGTCCCGAATCCGCCGAAGCCGCCGCCACGGCCACCGCCCTGGCCCGTCGGCATGCCGGACGGCATCCCCTCGCCGCCCGACGGCATACCGGACGGCATGCCCGACGGCATCCCCGAGCCCATGCCCGAGGGGAACCTGCCGCCCCCGAACCCGGCCGTGCACGTCGAGGAGCCCGAGGAGATGATCTGGACGGTGGTCGCGGCCACCGTCGTGGCCTGCGTCGGCTGCCCCTGGCCCGAGCCGCTCGCGCTGTCGGAGGAGCGGGCCGGCCGGGCGCTCACGCAGTCGCCGACCTTGAGCGTCGAGGAGGCGACGTGCACCTCGTTCGTGATCTTCGTCGACGAGGTGTAGGTGACCGCGACCTGCTCGGAGGTGTTCTGCACCTGGAGGGTCTTGCCGTCGACCGCGGCGATCTCGCCGGACGCGCCGGGCCGGGCCCCCTGCGCCCCACCCTGGCCGAACTGCCCGGCGCCGGCAGTGCTGCCCGCCGCGGCCGTCGAGGAGGACGAGGAGCCCGATCCCGACCCGCACCCGGCGAGGACGAGGGTGAGCAGGGCGGCCGAGGAGAGCGCCGCGCAGGTGCGCGCCGAGGGGAGGGTGAGGGTCTTGGTCATGGTTTCACTCGCTTCGCAGTGCGTCGATGGGGGACAGGCGGGCGGCTCGGCCCGCGGGGTAGACCCCCGCGGCGACACCGATGAGGACGGAGGCGACGATGGCCAGGACGGCCGCCGCCGCGGAGAGGGTGACGGGCTGGTTGATGAGGGACGGCAGGACGGCGGCGCCGACCACGCCGAGCGCGAGCCCGAGCAGCCCCCCGGTGAGGCCGAGCAGGCTCGCCTCGGTGAGGAACTGGCGCAGGATGACCCGTGGCGTCGCGCCGAGCGCCTTGCGCAGGCCGATCTCGCGGATCCGCTCGGTGACCGAGACGAGCATGATGTTCATGACGCCGATGCCTCCGACGAGCAGGGAGATCGCCGCGATGCCCGCGAGCAGGACGGTGAGCGTCTTGCTCGTCGACGTCGCGGTGGCGACGATGGACTGCTGGGTGCTCACCGTGAAGTCGGCGGTGGACGAGCTCACCCCATGGCTGGTGAGGAGGGCGTTCTGCGTCTCCTGGTATGCCGCGGAGAGCGCGTCCTGGTCCTTGGCCTCGACGTAGATCGTCGAGACGCTCGTGCCGGAGGTGGAGGAGATCTCCGTCGCGTAGGTCGTCGAGGGGATGACGGCGAGGTCGTCCTGGTCTTCGCCGACCGTCGACCCGAGCTCGGCGAGGACGCCGATGACGGTGAACGGCTGGTTGTTGATCGTCACCGTCTGACCGACGGGGTCGGCCCGGCTGAACAGCTCCTCGGCCGTCGTCTCGCCGAGCACGACGACCGCCTGGTTGGAGTTCAGCTCGTCCTGGGTGAAGAAGCGCCCGGCCTCCATCGTGCGGCCCCGGACCGACTCCCAGGAGGGCGTCGTGCCGACGACGCTCGTCGTCCAGTTCGTGTCGTTGGCGACGAGCGACTCCGACGTGCTCGACTGGGGGGCGACCGCCTTGATGTCGGGCGCGACCTTCGGGTTGGACAGGGTCGTCGCGTCGGCCATCGTGAGGGTCGTCGCCGAGCCCCGTCCACCGCGGATGCCGGCCGTGCTCGTCGAGCTGCCGGGCGACACGATGAGCAGGTTGGAGCCGAGCTTGTCGATCTGGTCGGCGACCTGCTTCTGCGCACCCTGGCCGAGGCCGACGGTGAGCATGACGGCCGCGATGCCGATGAGGATGCCGAGGGTCGTCAGCGCGGACCGCATCCGCCGGGCCCGGATGGCCTCCAGAGAGGTCCGGAACGTCTCCGCCCAGTTCATCGCACACCCGCCATGAGACCGTCGAGCAGCCGGCCGTCCCGGATGTGGATCTGCCGCTTGGCCCGCTGCGCCACCTCCAGCTCGTGGGTGATGAGCACGATGGTCCGGCCCTGGTTGTCGTTCAGCTCGTCGAACAGGCCGAGGACCTCCTCGGTCGAGTGGCTGTCGAGGTTGCCGGTCGGCTCGTCGGCGAGGATGAGGCTCGGCTCGGTCACGAGGGCTCGCGCGACGGACACCCGCTGCTGCTGGCCTCCGGACAGCTCACCGGGGCGGTGGTCGATCCGGTCGCGGAGGCCGACGCGGTCGAGGGCCTCGATGGCCCGCTCCTTGCGCTCGGCCCGGTGCACCCCGGCATACACGAGGGGCAGCTCGACGTTGCGCCAGGCCGGCATCGTCGCCAGGAGGTTGAACTGCTGGAAGACGAAGCCGATCCGCCGGTTGCGGACGTCGGCCAGCTGCTCCTCCTTCATCGCGGACACGTCCTCGCCGGCGAGCAGGTAGGTGCCCTGGGTCGGCACGTCGAGGCAGCCGATGATGTGCATGAGGGTGGACTTGCCGGAACCGGACGGACCCATGATGGCGACGTAGTCGCCCTCGGTGACGTCGAGCGTCACCCCGCGCAAGGCCTCCACCTCGAGGCTTCCCGAGCGGTAGGTCTTCCCGACGCCGTCGAGACTGAGCAGGTCGGCCATCAGTTTCCGCCTCCGGGGAAGCCGCCCGACCCGCCGGCGGGGAACCCGCCGGAGCCGCCCGCGGGGAACCCTCCGGACCCGCCGCCGGGGAACCCGCCGGAGCCGCCGCCCGGGAACTCGCCGTTCTGGCCGCGCCGCGTCGTCGTGCCCTCGTTCGTGCTGTTGCTCAGGCCGAGGATGCGGAAGGTGACGACGACCTGCTCACCGGAGGACAGGCCTTTCGTGACGACCGTCGAGGTGCCGTAGACGCCGCCGATGGTCACCGGCGTCACGGTCTGCTTGCCGTTCTTGCTCACGGTGACCGTCGTCTTCCCGTCGGTCGTCGAGACCGCCTGGGTGGGGACGGTCAGGGCGTCGCTGATCTGCTTCGTCGTGATCGTCGCCGTGACGCTCGTGCCGGAGTGCAGGCCCTTGGGGTTGCCGGTCACCGCGATGACGACGGGGAACTCCGCGCTGCCGCTCGAGGTCGAGGAGGCGACGACGCCGATGCTGCTCACCGTGCCGTAGACGTTGGAGCTGCTGCCGGTGCCGGTGATCGTGGCCTGCATGCCCTTCTTGAGCTGGCTCAGCTCGTTGGAGGACACCGTGGCGTTGACGACCCAGGAGGAGGTGTTGACGACCGTGATGCCGCTGCTCGAGCTGGTGGAGGAGCTGCTGCCGGTCGAGCCGCTGCCGGTGGAGCCGAGCCCGGTCGACGAGCCGGAGCTCGACGAGGTGCTCGAGGACCCGCTCGACCCGGACC
Source organism: Nostocoides sp. (assembly GCA_039812405.1). Classification (GTDB taxonomy): domain Bacteria; phylum Actinomycetota; class Actinomycetes; order Actinomycetales; family Dermatophilaceae; genus Nostocoides. The sequence goes on along the minus strand of JBDIAL010000020.1, from coordinate 14,060 downwards.
CCACCGAGTCGCCGACGGAGTAGCCGACGCTGGAGACGACCCCGGACATCGTCGCCTTGAGGGTGGCGTCGGCGAGGGCCTCCTTGGCCTCGACGTACGACTGCTGGGCCGAGGTGAGCGACGCCTCGGCGGTCGTACGGGCCGTCGTGCCCGAGGTCGTGCTGTCGACCTGGTCCTCGGCGGCCGTGAGCGAGGCCTTGGCGATCTGGAGCGAGGACTTCAGGTCCGACGTGCCGATCTTGGCCAGGACGTCGCCCTTGTGGACCGTGTCGCCCACCTCGACCTCGACCTTGGTGACGGTGCCGCTGGAGGAGAAGGTCGAGGTCTTGCTGTGCTTGGGGGACAGCGTTCCCGACGCGGCGACGGTCTGCTTGACGGTGCCCGAGGACACGGTGACGAGGGAGGTCCGGGAGATCGCCCCGGTGCCGCTCGAGGCGTCGGCACGGTTGGCCCACCAGACACCTCCTCCGGCCCCGGCCGCGATGAGGACGGCGGCCACCACGGAGAGGCTGACGTTTCGGCGCCATCCACGGCGCACCAGAGAGAAGCTCACGAGCCAGGACGATAGGTCGACGGTCTGAGCAGGTACTTGTCCGAGCCTATGGGTCCGCTGTGGGGCTGTGGAGGCACTGTGCGCCCCCCACGAGGGGTCGCTCAGTGCGCGTCGGCCGCGTCCACCGCACACGCGTCGGCGCGGTCGGGGCGGTGGGCGCGCCACGACCGGAGGGAGTCGACGGTGAGCAGGGCGAGCGCGACCCAGACGATGCCGAACCCGACCCACAGCCCGGTCGTCACGTGCTCGTCGAGGAGGAGGACGGCGGTGAGCAGCTGGAGCAGGGGGGTGATGAACTGGATGAGGCCGACGGTGACGAGCGGTATGCGACGGGCCGCCGCGGCGAAGAGCAGCAGCGGGCCCGCGGTGACCGGTCCGGAGAGGACGAGCAGGGTCGGGTGCAGGGTGCCGTGGCCGAGGAAGGTGCCGTCGCCGCGGACGTGGAGGTAGACGATGACCCCGAGCGCCAACGGCGTGAGGACGGCGGTCTCGGCGACGAGGGAGTGGGCCGCCTCCAGGGTGGCGCCGACCTTCTTCTTCACCAGGCCGTAGGTCCCGAAGGACAGGGCGAGGGTGAGCGACACCCACGGGAAGGACCCGCCCTCGACGGTGAGGACGACGGCCGCGACGACGCCGATCGTCACGGCCGCCCACTGCAGCGGCCGGAGCCGCTCGCCGAGGATGACGACGCCGAGGGCGACCGTCACGAGGGGGTTGAGGAAGTAGCCGAGAGCGGCCTCGTAGGTGTGCCCGCTGAGGACCGCGAAGACGTAGACGACCCAGTTGAGGCCGATGAGGACGGCCGCGACGGCGACCTCGATCGACAGCCGGGGCGACCGGGCCAGGGCGTGCAGCCACCGAAGGTCGCGGCGGACGAGGAGGACGACGGCGCAGAGGACGAACGTCCAGAGGATCCGGTGGGCGAGGATCTCGAAGGCACCCGCCGGCTCCAGCGCGTGGAAGTAGAGCGGGAAGGCGCCCCAGATGCCGTATGCGAGAACGCCGTAGAGCGTGCCGCGCCGGTTCTCGTCGACGGCGGACGGCGACGCGGCTCCGGCAGAGGTGTCGGGCGGGGGTGACAGCGGGGGGCTCACCCCACGGTCCACGTGTCGCGGCCGAGGAGCAGGGCGTCGAGGTCGGCGTCGGTCGCCGGGCCGCCGGCGGCGTCCCGCGCACCGTGGACCTGGGCCCGGACGCCGTCGTCGTAGGTGGGGTGCTCGACGGACCGGAAGATCCCCATGGGGACATGAGTCATGGCCGGGCCCTCGATCCGGGAGAGGGCGAACGCCTGGGCCGGGTCGTCGGCATACGGGTCGTGGACGACGACCCGCTCGGGGCGGGCCTCGCCCGCGGGCACCCAGACGAGGTCGTTCGCGTCGTCGCGGACGAGGGTCTGCCGCGCGTCCTCGGGCCCGACCTGGACCGGCTGCCCGGCCGTGAGGTGGATGAGCCGGGCCTCCTGCTGCTCCCGGTCCTTGATGAGGTCGAAGGCGCCGTCGTTGAAGATCGGGCAGTTCTGGTAGATCTCGACGAGTGCCGTGCCGCGGTGGGCGGCGGCCGCGCGGAGGATCTCGATGAGGTGCTTGCGGTCGGAGTCCATGGTGCGGGCGACGAAGGTGCCCTCGGCACCGAGCGCCAGCGACACGGGGTTGAAGGGGTGGTCGACCGAGCCGAGGGGGCTGGACTTGGTCACCTTGCCCTCCTCCGACGTCGGCGAGTACTGCCCCTTGGTCAGGCCGTAGATCCGGTTGTTGAACAGCAGGATTGTGAGGTTGACGTTGCGGCGCAGCGCATGGATGAGGTGGTTGCCGCCGATGGACAGGGCGTCGCCGTCACCGGTGACGACCCAGACCGACAGGTCCTCGCGGCTCGTCGCGAGCCCCGTCGCGATGGCCGGCGCCCGCCCGTGGATCGAGTGCATGCCGTAGGTGTCGAGGTAGTACGGGAACCGCGACGAGCAGCCGATGCCCGACACGAAGACGATGTTCTCCCGGCGCAGCCCGAGCTCGGGGAGGAAGCTCTGGACGGCCGCCAGGATGATGTAGTCCCCGCACCCGGGGCACCAGCGGACCTCCTGGTCGGAGGTGAAGTCCCGCTTGGTCTGCGCCGGCGCGTCGTCCGAGAGGCGCGGGACGCTCGCGATGCCGCTCGTCGGCATGCCCAGGTCGACACTCATGACAGCTCCTCGAGGGCCCGCACGACGACGTCGGCGAGCTCCACAGTCGTGAACGGCAGCCCCCGCACGGCGGTGTGCGAGCGGACGTCGACGAGGTAGCGCGCGCGCAGCAGCATCGCGAGCTGGCCGGTGTTCATCTCCGGCACGATGACGCGGCGGTATGCCGTGAGGACCTCGCCGGTGTTGGTCGGGAAGGGGTTGAGGTGCCGCAGGTGCGCCGTGGCGACCTTGGCACCGGTGTTGCGAACAGCCCTGACAGCAGCCGAGATCGGGCCGTAGGTCGACCCCCAGCCGAGGACGAGCACCTCCGCCTCGCCGCTCGGGTCGTCGACCTCCAGCGGCGGGATGGTGCGGGCGATGCCGGCGATCCGGGCCGCGCGCAGCCGCGTCATCAGGTCGTGGTTGTCGGGGTCGTAGGAGATCTCGCCGGTCACGTCGGCCTTCTCGATGCCGCCGATCCGGTGTTCCAGGCCGGGTGTCCCCGGGACGGCCCACGGCCGGGCGAGGGTCTGCGGGTCGCGCAGGAACGGCCGGAACACCGCGGCGCCCTTGTCGTCCGTCGCGTTCGGCCCGCTCGCGAGCTCGACGGACAGGTCGGGCAGCTCCCCGGTCGAGGGGACGCGCCACGGCTCGGACCCGTTGGCGAGGTAGCCGTCGGACAGCACGATGACAGGGGTGCGGTAGGTCGTCGCGATGCGCACCGCCTCGACGGCGATGGCGAAGCAGTCGACGGGGGAGCGGGGGGCGAGGACGGCGACGGGCGACTCGCCGTTGCGGCCGAACATCGCCTGCAGGAGGTCGGACTGCTCGGTCTTGGTCGGCAGGCCCGTGCTGGGGCCGCCGCGCTGGACGTCGACGACGACGAGCGGCAGCTCGAGGGCGACGGCGAGGCCGATCGTCTCCGCCTTGAGGGCGAGGCCCGGCCCCGAGGTCGTCGTCAGCCCGATCGCGCCGCCGTAGCTCGCGCCGAGCGCGATGCCGACCCCGGCGATCTCGTCCTCGGCCTGGATCGTCGTCACGTCGAACCGCTTGAGCCCGGACAGCGTGTGGAGGATGTCGCTCGCCGGGGTGATCGGGTAGGAGCCGAGGACGAGCGGCCGGCCGGCCCGGTGGGCGGCCGCGACCATGCCGTAGGCGAGCGCCGTGTTGCCGGTGACGTTGCGGTAGACGCCGCTCGGCATCGCGGCCGGCGCGACCTCGTAGGAGACGGCGAAGTCCTCGGTCGTCTCGCCGTAGTTCCACCCCGCGCGCAGGGCTGCGAGGTTGGCCGCGAGGATCTCCGGCTTCGCACCGAACTTCCTCGTGAGGAAGGCCTGGGTGCCGTCCGTCGGCCGGTTGTAGAGCCAGGAGAGCAGGCCAAGGGCGAACATGTTCTTCGCCCGCTCCTTCTCCTTGCGGGTCAGACCGGTGAACTCGGAGAGCGCCTCGACGGTGATCGAGGTGAGCGGCACGGCGTGGAGGTGCCAGCTGTCGAGGCTGCCGTCCTCGAGCGGGTTGGTGGCGTAGCCCACCTTGGCGAGGTTGCGCCGGCTGAACTCGTCGCTGTCGGCGATGACGAACGCCCCGCGGGGCAGGTCGCGCAGGTTGGCCCGCAGCGCGGCCGGGTTCATCGCGACGAGGACGTCGGGCGCGTCGCCCGGGGTGAGGACGTCGTGGTCGGCGAAGTGGAGCTGGAAGCTCGAGACGCCCGGCAGGGTGCCCTGTGGCGCGCGGATCTCGGCGGGGAAGTTCGGCAGGGTGCTCAGGTCGTTGCCGAGGCTCGCGGTCTCGGAGGTGAACCGGTCACCCGTCAGCTGCATCCCGTCGCCCGAGTCCCCTGCGAACCGGATGACGACACGGTCCAGCTGCTTGACGGTCTTGCTGCTCATGGGGTCCTCTCACGATTACCTCTCGATGGTATGACGATGGGTTGGGACCCGTGGTGAGGTTCCCCGTGGTGAGACGCCGGGTGTCGTGGCCCGCGCGGGCGGTGTCCGGGCCGGGGAAGCGGCGGGGCGGGACGCCGCTCACCCGGTGATGCGCAGGCCGGCGCGCCAGGCGGCGAGGACGGCCCCGTCGCCCGATGCGTCGAGGGCGCCGCCCCGGTTCCACAGCCCGAGGTGGACCTCGACGGGGGAGCCGCTCACCGTGACGTCGGCTCCGCTGCCGGTGTCGCCCGCGCCGCCCGGGTCGCCCGGCGCGGCCTCGTGCGAGACGGCCGGCGCGGCGTCGGGGGAGAGCGTGACCGTCCAGCACCGGTCGGTGCCCGTGGGCGCGACGCGGAGGGTGACCGGCATGGCATACCGCACCCGGGACCGGTCGTGCGGGACGAACCCGAGGAGCAGCTCGTCGATGCCGTCGAGGGCGAGCCGGTCGCCGAACCACACCTCGCGGGCGGTGGGGGGCCGACCGAGCCGAGCGGCCATCGCGTCGACGGCGTGGATCGTCGTCTCGTGGGCCTGCCGGCGGGCCCAGGCCTCCCGGGACGCCGGCGCGTCGGGCAGGGGGAACCACAGGGCCCGGTCGGGCGGGGCCGTCGACAGCGCCTGGAGGAGGGCGGTCGCTCCGGCGTCGAACCAGTCGAGCAGGTCCGGGGCCGCGGCAGCCTCCTGGAGGAAGGGATCCGCCGCGACGTCCTGCGGCCGCGCACCCTCGACGACGGCGGTCGCAAAGCGGTGCACCATCCCCTGGTGGGCGACGAGGTCGCGGACGGACCACCCCGGACACGTCGGCACCGGCGTGTCGAGGGGCACCGCGCCGGCGTTGGCGCGCAGCACCGTCGAGGCGTTGCCGATCGCCTCGCCGTGCTCCTCGAAGGTCAGCGTCGTCGGCACGCGGTCACCGCGCCCGCCCGCCCGGCCGGAGCGCCCGACCGGGCTCGGGAGGGTCGGCGGTCTCCTCCACGGTGACCGGGTCCCCGACCGAGACCCGGCCCGGGCCCACGGGCAGGATCCGGACGCCGAACCACGTCCTGCCGTCCTCGCGGCGATGCCGGGCGAGGCTGCGGATCGGCTCCTTCCCGTGCGCCAGATCCGTCGGGTCGATCGTCGTCACGGCGCAGCGGTCGCAGCGCTCGGTGAACCGGAACGCCACGTCGCCCACGGTGATCCGTCGCCAGCGGTCCTCGGCGAACGGGCCCAGCTCGTCGGGTGCGCCGTCCACGACGAGGTTCGGGCGGAACCGCCGCATGGACAGCTCGACGGGGTCCGGCCATTCGGCGACCCACTCGCCCAGTCGGACGAGGGACGCGGTCGTCGTGAGCAGGAGGGGCGCGGTGTCGGCGAGGGAGAGGACGTCGCCGACCCGCCCGCCGTGGCTCGGGGACACCGACCGGCGGCGAGGGTCGTCGAGCCACCCGAGACGGACGGCCTGCCCGAGGTATGCCGTGAGCCAGGCGGACGCGGCGGCGCCGGCATACCGCATGGCCGGCAGCCGGGAGACGGCGACCGCGATCCACGGACCGTCGACCGGTCGGGCGACCTCCAGAGGCTCCCGCCCCGGCGCCTCGAGACGGAGCCCGCCCTCGACCGGCAGCGCCCGGAGGTGGAGGATCCGGTCGTCGCGGAGGGGGCCGACCCGCTCGCCCGCCTCGTCGACGACGAGCCAGCGCCGGTCCTCCGCGAGTCCCCACGGCTCGACCTCCGCCGACGTCAGGTCGACCGGCGCGCAGGACTTCACGGGGTGGACGTGGAGGGATGCGACGTGCACCCCGCCGATGGTAGGCCGAGCCGGTCGGTCACCGGTGGCGCGTCCCGTCGCTACGCTGGATGGCCATGAGCGGGTACGTCGTCGTCGCGGCCACCGTCCTGGCGGGCGCCCTGCTCTTCCTCGCCGCCATGGTGGCCCGGCGCCTCCTCGCGCCCCGGGCCGTCACGGCATACGGCACGACGACCTACGAGTCCGGCGTCGACCCCATCGGGAGCGGCTGGGCCCAGATGCGGGTGCGCTACGTCGTCTTCGCCTTCCTCTACGTCATCTTCGCCGTCGACGCGGTCTACCTCTTCCCGTGGGCCCTCGTCGTCCGGGAGCGGCACCTCGGTCCGGCCTCGCTCGGCGAGATCGCGATCTTCGTCGGGATCCTGCTCGTCGGGCTCGCCCACGCGGCCCGGCGGGGACTGCTCCGGTGGCTGTAGGCCGGCCATGGAACGGTGCGGGCGCGTGGATGCGTGTGGATCGCCCCGGCGTCGTCGATCGGTGCGGGCGCCGTCGCTAGGCTGAGCGGATGAGCGTCGACCTGCCGACGCCCCGGGTGGGGCTCGTGGGGGAGCACGCGCCCCGGCCCATGAAGGTCGTCCTCAACTGGGGGCGGCGCTACAGCCTGTGGGTGTTCAACTTCGGGCTCGCCTGCTGCGCCATCGAGTTCATCGCCGCGTCGATGGGCAGCCACGACTTCATGCGGCTCGGCGTCATCCCCTTCGCGCCCGGGCCGCGGCAGGCCGACCTCATGGTCGTGTCCGGCACGGTGACCGACAAGATGGCTCCGGCCGTCCGCCGGCTCTACGACCAGATGCCCGAGCCGAAGTACGTCATCTCCTTCGGTGCCTGCTCCAACTCCGGTGGGCCCTACTGGGACTCCTACTCGGTCACCAAGGGCGTCGACACGATCATCCCCGTCGACGTCTACGTGCCCGGCTGCCCGCCCCGTCCCGAGGCGCTGCTCCAGGGGATCATCCGGCTCCAGGAGCGGATCGCCGGCGAGTCGCTCTCCGGGACGGCCATCGGACAGCGTCGTCGGTACGCCGGGCATCGTACCGCCTCGGCCGCCGAGGTCACCCGCCCCGTCGTCGCACCCGCCTCCCGGTCGTGAGGGGCTGCCCCGGTCGCTGAGGGGACCCGGCTGAGGGCTGCCCGGTCGTGCGGGCGGATCCGGTGGCCGGGGGTGCACTCGCATGTCCGTCGCCGGCCCTCGCCGCTGGCAAGGTATTCGAACACGCGTATCCACAGGCCCTTGTCATCCGCGGAGTGCTCAGTAGAATGGACACATGTTCGAGTATCGGATGGGTGTGGCGGAGGCGCAGGCGCTGTATGCCGCGCTGTCCGGGCCCGATGCGCCGACCTCGGCGGCGGTGAACGTGGCGCTGGTGGGGCAGTGCCAGGTGGTGAAGAACGTGCTGGATGCGATCCAGGTGGTGGCGATGGCCCGGGTGGCGGCGACCGAGGAGGTGCTCGGGGAGGACGGCACGGTGGGTGAGCGGGTGCATCCGGTGGGTCATCAGCGACTGGACGCGCCGAGTCTGGTGGCGGACCTGTTGGGGGTGTCGGAGCAGGCGGCTGCCTCGCGGATGCGGCAGGCGGTGCTCCTGGCCGCCTCGGGTGGCCCGGTGGTGGCGGCGATGGCCCGGGGGGTGCTGGATGGCTACCGTGCGGGGGTGGTGGCCGAGGAGCTGGCGGATGCCCCGGTGACCACGCGCCGGGCGGTGGCCGACGCCCTGGGTCCGCGGCTCGGGGCGGAGACGGCCGGGCCGCTGCGGCGGCGGGTGGTGCGTGAGCTGGGGCGTGTCGATCCGGACCATGTCCGTCAGCGGGTCCGGCGGGCCCGGGGTGAGCGGTACCTACACCGGGTCACCGACTACCTGGGGGCCGACCATTGGGAGGCCGGCCTGCCTGTGGAGCGGGCCCGAGACGCCTGGTCTGCGGTCGACGCGTTGGCGCGGGTCTATCTGGAGGCCGGTCAGGTCGACACGATCGAGCAGGGCCGTGCCGATGCGCTGCTGGACCTGATCGACCACAGCGCCACGGCCACCCACCATCTGCACCTGGGTGTCCCCGCCGACCAGGTCGACGACATCCTGGATGCCCTGACCCGCCTGAGCGTCCCCGACCGTGACGACGACGTTCGCCGTGACGATGACCCTGACCGTGACGACGGACCAGGCGACGGCAGCGATCGCGACGACGCCGCACACTGCGATGACGACCCCGACCGCGATGACGGACCAGACCGTGGCGACGGACCAGACCCCGACGACGGACCAGACCGTGGCGATGAGGCCCCCGGCGCGGACTGGGGCGGAGGTGACGGCGGCGACGACCCGCGAGGGGGTGGGCCGAGTGGCGGTGGCGGCTCCCACGGCGACGGACCCGGGAGCGACGATGATGACCCGCCGGGCCCGGCAGGTGGCCTGGGGGCCGGTGCCCCAGGTCGGGAGGAGCCTGTGTCTTCGACGGGTGCCGGTGCGGAGCACGATGAAGACTCCTGCGGCGACGGCACCTCTGCTGCGGGCCTCGCCCCGGGTGCCGGTGAGGAGCGCGATGAGGACTCCCGCGGCGACGAGCGCGATGACGGCGCCTCTGCTGCGGGCGTCGCCCCGGGTGCCGGTGCCGGTGCGGGTGCTGGTGCTGCTGGGACGGGCGTGGAGGGGCCTGGTGGTGGTCGCAGTGCCGGGTGGGGTGGGCATCCGGGTCTGGGAGAGGGGTTGGTGTGGGCTGGTGGGTGTGGGGCGACAGGTTCCAGCCTGGTCAGCCGGGCCTGGGTCGGGGATCTGCTGACTCGATGGGCCACCGGTCGGAGCGGGGTGGAGGTCACGGTCGTCGGCTGCGATCCGGGCACCGGGGCCCAGCTGCACTTCCCCATCCCGGTGCCGGCGCCGACCCTTGGGTCCGGCCGTGGTCGCGATCGTGGGGGCGGCCGTGGTGGGGGTAGCCGTGGTGGGGGTGGCGCGGGCCGATCGAGCAGGGCAGGAGCTGGCAGGATCGGGTCCGGTGCGGGTGGGCCTGCATGGGGTGGTGGGTCGCCGGGCGGTGCGGGGTACCGACCCTCAGCGCGACTCGTGGCGTTGGTGAAGGCTCGTGATGGGCAGTGTCGGTTCCCGGGGTGCACGGTCTCGGCGCGATTCTGCGACCTGGATCATGTGCGGCCCTGGCCAGCGGGGCCGACCGCGGCGGCCAACCTGGCCTGTCTGTGTCGGCGTCATCACCGGATCAAGCAGCGCCTGGGGTGGCGGGTTCGGCTGCTGCCGGATGGCACGCTGCGGGTGACCGACCCCACGGGCCTGGTCCGCACCAGCAACCCGGTCGACCTGCTCACCCCCGGTGTCGGTGTCGTAAGTGCCGAGCGAGCGGATGCCGAGCGGGCCGATGCGAGGGAAGCCGACGCGGAGGGGGCCGATGCTGGGGAAGCCGGTATCGGGGGCGCCGGCACCGAGAGTGCCGATGCGAGGGAAGCCGTCGCGGAGGGGGCCGATGCTGGGGAAGCCGGTATCGGGGGCCCCGACGCCGAGAGTGCCGATATCGAGAGTGCCGGGGCTGCGGGTCGGAGTGGTGTCGGGGTCAGCCCACCGGTTCCACCGGGCCAGTCCCGCCCCCCGCGGCGTCATCGGCCCGAGCCCCTGTGCATCCTCATCCGCCTGGACGACCCGGGATTCTCGGAGGACCGAGCTCCCACCGAGGGCTCGGGACCGTGGCTGCCGCCGGGGCAGTGGCCCGATCAGCCGGGGGTGTTCCAGCGGCTGCCCGGGGGAGACTGGTGGCGATGCCGACCGGCGGCGCCGTCCGAGTCGATGTCCGAGTCGATTCTGCAGTCCTCGATGCCTCCCGCTGCGATGCCGCCGTCGTCGGACTGGTGGGCAGCCATGCTCAACCCGCCCCAGGGCACGATGACGGTCAGCGCCGAGGGCGTCCTGCACTGGCGTGCGCCCCGGGTCGAGCTGACCGGCCACGACAGCGACGAGGAGCCCTTCTCCTTCCTGGAGGACGGATACCGCGAGGAGGTCGCCCACGTCGTGCAGGACCTGAGCCGGCACAACGCGAAGGTCCTGGCCGCCGCACAGGCACACCACCAGGCCCGATTCGACGCCGAGCCCCCACCGTTCTGAGATGCCGAGTCCCACCGTTCCGAGATGCCGAGCCCCCACCGCCCTGACCCGAGTCCGCACCCGGATGCACGGACGTCCCGGATGGGGCGAGCGGGGACGGCGGATGAGGGGGCCGCGGTCGATAGGCTGCCAGACGTGACGGTCGCCGACGAGCTGGACGAGCTGGTCGACGTCGCGGTGGTGGAGTGGCTGCCCGCGGCGCGTGACGCGCGGGGTCGCGGGTTCGCCTGCTTCGACTGGCTGACGGCCGTCGACCGGACCTACGACGAGGAGGCGCCCGGCTTCGACATCGTCGTCCGGCTCCTCGACGTGACCCGGACGCCCGGCCGGCTGCCCGGCATCCGGCTCACGACCCGGATCGCCGACGGCGAGCCGCTCGCCAGCCTCACCCCGTTGTGGCGGGGCGCGGCGTGGCACGAGCGGGAGACACACGAGATGTTCGGCGTCGACTTCGCCGGCTTCGACGACGGGACGGGGCTCGGCCTGCGGCCGCTCCTGCTGCCCGACGGCTTCGAGGGCACCCCGCTGCGCAAGTCGTTCGTCCTCGCCGCGCGGGCGAGCAAGCCCTGGCCCGGTGGCAAGGAGCCCGGCGAGGGCCACGAGTCGACGAGGTCCCCGAGCCGGCGACGGGTCCAGGCGCCCGGTGTGCCCGGCCCCGAGTGGGGGCCGCGGTGAGCGTCCTCGAGGTCGTCGTCCGCGCGCTGGCGGCCCTCGTCGCCTTCCTCGTCCTGCCCCTGCTCGTCGGGCAGACCGAGCACAAGGTCATGGCGCACATGCAGGGCCGGCTCGGGCCGATGTATGCCGGCGGCTTCCACGGGTGGGCCCAGCTGGTCGCCGACGGGGTCAAGTTCGTCCAGAAGGAGGACATCACCCCGCGGGCGGCGGACCGGTGGGTCTTCCGGCTCGCGCCTGCGGTGGCCCTCGTCCCCTACCTCCTCGCCCTCGCGGCGATCCCTGTCATGCCCGGGGTCGCGGCGGCATACGTCCCGGCGAGCGCCGTCCTCGTCCTCGCGGTCGTCGGCATCGGCATCCTCGGCACCCTCATGGCCGGCTGGGCGAGCGCCAACAAGTACGCCCTCGTCGGGGCCATGCGCGCGGCCGCGCAGCTGCTGTCCTACGAGCTGCCCATGGTGCTGGCCGTCGCGTCGGTATGCCTTGCCGCCGGCACGCTGTCCCTCGACGGGATCGTCGCGGGCTGGCACTGGTCGTGGCTGGGCTGGCAGCTGCCGGGTGCCGTCGTCTTCCTCGTCGCCGCCGTCGCCGAGCTGCAGCGGCCGCCGTTCGACATGCCGGTCGCCGACAGCGAGATCGTCTTCGGGCCCTACACCGAGTACACCGGGCTGCGCTTCGCCTTCTTCCTCCTCTCCGAGTACGCCGGCATCGTCGTCATGTCCCTCCTGTTCACCGTGCTCTACCTCGGGGGCTGGCACGGGCCGTTCGCCGACGTGATCGGGTGGCTGTGGACGGCGCTCAAGGGGTTCGCCGTCGCCGTCGTCGTCATCTGGCTGCGGGTGGCGTGGCCCCGGATGCGCGAGGACCAGCTGCAGCGCCTCGCCTGGCTCGTCCTCGTGCCCCTCGCCCTCGCCCAGCTCGTCCTCACCGGCGCTGTCGTGGTGGCGACCCGATGAGCGCCTCGTCCCGCCCCACCGGCGGCCTCGTGCCCGGCCTCGTCAAGGGGCTCGTCACGACGGCGCGGACGATGACCCGCCCCGCGCACACCCACGAGTACCCCGACGCCGCCCCCTCTCTTCCCCCGCGCTCACGGGGGGTCATCGCCCTGCTCGAGGAGAACTGCACCTCGTGCATGCTCTGCGCCCGGGAGTGCCCGGACTGGTGCATCTACATCGACTCCCACAAGGAGACGATCCCCGCGTCGACGCCCGGCGGCCGGGACCGTCAGCGCAACGTGCTCGACCGGTTCGCCATCGACTTCTCGCTGTGCATGTACTGCGGGATCTGCGTCGAGGTGTGCCCGTTCGACGCCCTCTTCTGGAGCCCGCAGTTCGAGTACGCCGAGGTAGACATCCGCGACCTCCTCCACGAGAAGGACCGGCTCGGGGGGTGGATGGCGAGCGTCCCGCTGCCGGAGCCCCTCGACCCGGGAGCCGCTGACCCCGCCGAGCTCGCCGCCTCCGAGAAGCCCGCGCGCGCCCCGAGCGCTCCACGCGCCGCCGTCCCGGCACGCAGGGCTCCGGTGCCGCCGAATGCTCCCTCCGCCGAGGCGCCGCCCGCTCCCGTCGTCGAGGCGCGGGCCGCTCCCGCCGAGGAACCCCCTCCCACCGTCGAGGAGCCACAGCCCGTCGCCGAGGAGCCACCCACACCCGAGGAGCCGCCACCCGCCGAGCCGACGGAGGTGCTGCCGACCCCGGCCCGACGACCGGCTCCGCCCCCGCGGCGAGGACCGTCGGCGAGCGAGCTGGTCCGTCGCGCGACGGAGGTGACCGAGGCCGCCGAGGCGTCCCGGCGCGAGCGGGAGGACGGCCGGTGACGGCATACGACATCGCCTTCGCCGCCCTCGGCGTCGTCGCGACGGCCGCCGCCCTCCTGTCGGTCACGACCCGGCAGGTCGTCCACGCCGCGCTGTGGCTCGTCGTGACCCTCGGCGCGGTCGCCGGGTGCTACCTCGTCCTCGGGGCCGAGCTCGTCGCCCTCGTCCAGGTCCTCGTCTACGTCGGCGCCATCGTCGTCCTCGTCCTCTTCGCGCTCATGCTGACCCGGGCCCCCATCGGGCCGAGCCGCGACATCTCGACCTCGCTCGTGCACCGCGGCCTGTCGGCGCTCGTCGCCGCGGGGGTGACGGTGCTGCTCCTCTCGGTCCTCCTGCCCCTCGCCGACCGGCCCGTCGAGCGCCACGTCACCTCGACGACGACCCTCGCGCAGGACCTCTTCTCGACGTGGGTCTGGCCCTTCGAGCTGCTCTCCCTCCTCCTGCTCGCCGCGCTCGTCGCGGCCCTCACCGTCTTCCGCGCCGGGCGGCCGGCGGATGCCCGGCCGGGAGACGGCTCGTGATCCATCTCGCCGGCCCCTACCTGCTCGCCAGCCTGCTCGTCGGCATCGGCGTCCACGGCGTCCTCGCGCGCCGCAACCTCGTCCTCGTCCTCGTCGGCGTCGAGCTCGTCCTCAACGGGGCGACGGTCCTGCTCGTCAGCACGAGCGCCGCCCGCGGCGACCTGTGGTCCGGCGGCTCCGTCCTCACCCTCTTCGTCATCACCGTGGCCGCCGCGGAGGTGGTCCTCGCCCTCGCCGTCATCCTCGCCGCCTTCCGGATCCGCGGGACCATCGACGCCACGACCGGCTCCCCGACCGATCCCGAGGGCGACGACGCATCCGCGGCGGTCGCCCGGTGAGCACCTTCCTGCGGCTCCTGGTCGTCGTGCCGGGCGGTGCCGCGCTCCTCGGCCTGCTCCTCGCCCGGCGGCCCCTCCTCGCGCGCCTCGTCGCGCTGGCCGGCGCGCTGGTGACGCTGGCCGCCGCCGGGGCGGCCGTCGTCGGCGACGACGACGGCGACGTCCGGTTGAGCCGGCTCCTGCCCGCCGTC
>JBDIAL010000019.1:0-31061 GCA_039812405.1 Nostocoides sp. | reverse complement strand
TCAGCTACGACTCCGCCGATGCCCGGGGAGTCGGCGGGGTCCGTGGCCCCGGCCCAGCCCGCCTCGGGCTCGGGATGCGCTCCCACGGCCTCCGCGAAGGCCGTCACGGCGGGACCGAGCGCGTCGACCATCGTCTTGTCGCCCGGCTCGGCCCGACCGCGGGCGACCACCCCGTCGACACCGGCGCGCAGGGCGGCGGCGAGGCCGAGCGCGTCGAGCCCCTCGACCGCTCCCGCGGACCGGCCGAGGCGGAGGAAGAAGGTGCCGTAGAGCGGCCCGCTCGCGCCCCCGACGGTGCTCACGAGGGTCATCCCCACCGTCGTGAAGAGCTGCTCGACGGTGTCCGGGCGGGTCCCGCGGAGCGCCTCGCCGACGGCGGTCATCCCGCGGTCGAGGTTGAGCCCGTGGTCGGCGTCGCCGATCGCCGCGTCGAGGTCGGTGAGGTGGTCGCGGTCGGCGTGGACGAGCCGCCGGAAGCGCTCCATCCAGCCGGCGAGCTCGGCGACGGTGACGGGTCGGTCCGCCACCTCAGGCTCCCCATCGCAGGCCGGGGGTGTTGACGGGCGCGTCCCAGAGCCCGAGCAGCTCCTCGTCGGCCCGCACGAGGGTGAGGGAGCAGCCGGCCATGTCCAGCGAGGTGATGTAGCTGCCCACGAGGCACCGGGCGACGGTCACCGCCCGGGCCGCGAGGACCCGGGCCACCTCGCCGTACATGAGATGGAGCTCGATGAGCGGTGTGCCCCCCATCCCGTTGAGCATCGCGATGACCGGGGCTCCGGTGAAGTCGAGGTCGTCGGTGACGGCGGTGACCAGCTGCTCGGCGATCTCGGCCGCCGTGCCGACCTTCTGCCGGAACCGGCCGGGCTCACCGTGGATCCCGATGCCGACCTCCATCTCGTCCTCGGCGAGGTCGAAGGTCGGGTGGCCGACGGCCGGCACCGTGCACGAGGTGAGGGCCACGCCGAGGCTGCGCCCCGCGTCGTTGACCCTCCGGGCGACGTCCGCGACGGCGGCGAGGTCGCGGCCCTGGTCGGCCGCGGCCCCCGCGATCTTCTCGACGACGACGGTCACCCCGACGCCGCGTCGGCCGGCGGTGTAGAGGCTGTCCTCGACGGCCACGTCGTCGTCGGTCACGACGGTGGCGACCGAGGTTCGGCCGTCGGCGAGCTCGACGGCCATCTCGAAGTTCATGACGTCGCCGGTGTAGTTCTTCACGATGTGCAGCACACCGGCGCCGCCGTCGACGAGCCGGTCCGCGGCGAGGACCTGGTCGGGGGTGGGGGAGGTGAACACCTCACCCGCACACGCGGCGTCGAGCATCCCGGGCCCGACGAAGCCGCCGTGCAACGGCTCGTGTCCCGAGCCGCCGCCCGAGACGAGCGCGACCTTGCCCGGGACGGGGGCGTCCGCGCGGTAGACCACCCGGTGCTCGTGGTCCACCGCCAGCCGGCCCCGGTATGCCGCCTCGAGGCCGACGAGGGCATCACCCACGACGTGCTGTGGGTCGTTGACGAGCTTCTTCATGCCATCGCCTCCGATCTCGGGCCCTGCCCGCTTCCGATGATGCTCCATGATGGTCGCTCATGGATGGTGGCTCGTGGTCGAGGTGACGGATGCCGGACCGGTCGCCGGTCTGGAGTGGACGGTCGTGCGGGGCGCTCGGGACGAGGTGTTCCGCGCGCTCGGCGAGGCGCATGCCGACGACATCCGCCGCTGCCGCGACCGGGCCGGAGGGGCCTGGAGCCGGGTCGCCCGGTCCGCTCGGCGCCGCGCCGACCGACTCGAGCGGGTCGTCGCCTCGAGCCGGCGACTGCTGCCCGTCGAGGCGCAGGAGATCGGGTGGCTCGCCGAGGGGGCCGGGCTCCCCGAGGAGGACCTGTGGGTCTACAACCTGCGCGGCGATCTCGGGCACGACGGCACCGGCTGCAGCGACGTGTCGACGATCGGCGGGGGGCACGTCCTCCTCGGGCACAACGAGGACGGGGACCGAGAGCTCGTCGGCCTCGTCCGGCTGGTCACCCTCGCGATCGACGGCGACCCGGCGCTCACTGCCGTGTGGTACCCGGGCATGCTGCCGGCCAATACGTTCGTCGCGAGCTCGGCCGGTCTCGTCGTCGGCGTCGACCACGTGCCCGTCCCGAGCCCGTGTCTCGACGGGGCGGGCCGCCATCTCGTCGCCCGCCACGCGCAGCGCCAGGCCGGCGGCGCGGCGGCCCGGGAGGCGCTGTGCCGCGTGCCGTGCGCCGGGGGTTTCGCCTTCGACGTGGCCGACGGCCCGGCCCACCGGGTCGACCTCGTCGAGATCGCGGCGGGCCGGTCGGCGACGTGGGCCGTCACGGCTGGCGACCCCGGTGGGGAGGACGGCCCGGCATACCCGATCCTGCGGCATACCAACCACCTACGCCACCTCGACGCGACGGCGGACGGGCTGCGGCTCCCCCCGGGCGACCGGTCCCTCGCCGAGAGCACGGCCCGCGCCGCGGCGCTGGACCGGGTGACCCGGCGGGTCGACACCCTCGCCGACGTCGAGGCCGCGCTGCTGGCCGACGGGGTGCACAACCGCACCGAGGTGCTGTGGACCTTCGTGACGATCGCCGTCGACCTCACGGCCGACGTGGTCGTCCTCCACGGTCCGGGCGGGCGGTGGAGCGGGCGACTGTCGGCCTTCACGCGGGGCGAGGCGGTCACGCTCCCCACGGGCGACGCCGCCCGCCCGTGATCCGTCGCGTCGACGACCCCTTCCGAGTGAGGCCGGGGATGACGGCGATCCAGGGCTCGGCCTCCTGCAGACGGACCGGCAATGGGCGTCGACGGCGTGCCGCCGGACCATGATCCGTGCTCGGCGGCATACCCGGAGCCCGGGCCACGTCACCGATTGCCGGTCCGGCTGTCGAGCTCGATGCCGGAGCCGCCCCTGGACCGTGGATGCAGGAACGCTAGCGTCGGCAGCCGCGCGGTGCGGCACCGGTGACGTCGAGGGCGACGACGCCGCTGACGTAGCGGCCCCCGGCGACGTCACCGTCGACGACGAGACGGGGCTGGTCGAGCGGCAGCCCGTCCTGCACGAGCGCGAGGAGCAGCGGTCGGCGCCCCGAGGTGGCCTCCGCCGGCGTGACGGTCGCGACGTAGGCGTCGGTGGCGAGGGCCGACACGACGGTGGTCGGACCCGGACGGAGCCGGGCCGCTCGCAGCACGGCGCCGAGGGTCGGGCCGGTCTCGGTGTGGGTCTGCTGGCCGGTGCCGGAGGCGAAGGTGACGTCCAGGGTGGTCGCCGGGAGCGCGGCGAGCTGCTCCGCGCTGAGGACGACCTGGCCGCTCCCGGTGCGGACGGCGACGGACCCGGCGGGCTGGTCGGCGGGCGGTGCCGGGTCGCTCACGGCGACGGTGACCTGTGAGACGCCGTGAACCGTCCGGGCGTAGCCGTGGTCCCCGGGGAAGACGAGGTCGATCCGAGGATGACGGACCGAGCCGCGGGTGACGAGCAGCGCGGGGTGGTTGCCGAAGGAGCTGACCAGCTCGCCGAGAGCCACGGCCACCCGCTGGTGGGAGCCCGCGACCGTCAGGCTGACCCGCAGCACGGCGTTCTTGACGTCGGGGGTCTGCGGCCCCGCCGCCGTGACGAGGCCGTCGAGCGGCACGCCGGTGAGGTCCGTCGCGTGGTGGCCTCCGCGCTCGTCCGGCAGCGTCGTCTGCGGTTGCCCGGCGAGGTCGGCCGCCGTGTAGGTGGCCGGCGTCGCGACCTGCCCCCCGATCGTCACGGTGGCGGTCCGCGGACTCGCCGACGCCGACTGGACCGCGAGCCCCCCGACGCTCGCCAGCGCGGTGAGCAGCGCGACGAGGACTGGCACGATCCGACCTCGGACGCGACTTCGGCCGATGGTCGGGTGAGCGGATGCAGAGTCGAGGTGAGGGATCCGTGAACGCGGCATACTTCACACCATAGAGCAGGAGAAACGGTCGATGGATGGGCCAGGCAGCCGCATCCGCGGATCCATCGACCGTGCATGAATCCGACCCAATTGGACAGTCTCATGCAGGGGAGGGGCCGGGTCTCCTGCGGGGGAGTGACGGTCAGCGCAGGACGGACGGGGGAGGGCCCGGGTCCTCGGTGGGCAACGGGTCGAGGGCCAGGGCGATGGCGCCGAGCAGGTGCGCGCGGTCGCCGAGCGCGGCCGTCCTCAGCCGCAGGTGCTCCCCGGCGACCGGGACGCTGCACCGGGCCACGACCCGGTGCATCGCCGGCAGGAGGTACTCGTGGGCCTGCGCGAGCTCCCCGCCGACGACGACGAGGCTCGGGTTGAGCAGGCTGCACAGGTCGGCGACGGCCTGACCGATCTGGGCGCCGACGTCCTCCAGCACCCGCCGGCACGCCCGGTCGCCGTTGTCGGCCCGCCGCACGACGTCCCGGATCGTCTCGCAGTCCTCGTGCGTCGGCTCGAGGAGCGACACGACGTGCCGGGCCGACACGAGGGTCTCCAGGCACCCGCGGTTCCCGCACCGGCACACCTCGCCGAGGTCGTCGATGGTCATGTGCCCGATCTCGCCGGCCGTGCCGGTCGGTCCGCCGTAGTGCCGTCCGCCGATGATGAGGCCGGCTCCGACACCCTCGGAGAGCTTGATGTATGCCATGTCGGGGACACCGATCCCCGCGCCCCAGCGGTGCTCGGCGAGGGCGCCGAGGTTCGCGTCGTTGTCGACGGCGACGGGAGCCGAGAGCCCGAATGCCTCGACCGCCAGCTCGCGGACGGGCAGCCCGACCCATCCGGGCAGGATCGACAACGAGCCGACCCGGGTGGTCGCCGCCTCGATGGGTGCGGGGAGCCCGATGGCGACGCTCACGACGTCGTCGGGGGCGACCCCGGCCTCGTCGAGGACCTCGCGCAGCAGCTCGGCCGCGAGGGCCAGCCCGTGCTCGGCGGTGTGCTGTTCGACGACCTCGATGCGGCGCTCGCCGAGGATCTCGTGGGCCAGGTCGGCGACGGCGACCGACAGGTGGCGATGTCCGTAGTCGACGCCGGCGACGAAGCCCGCCGCCCGCTGGAGCCGGACCGAGCGGCGCTTGCCGCTCGTGACGATCGTGACGAGCCCCTCGCCCTCCATCTCACGCACGATGTTGGACACCGTCGCCGCGGCGAGGCCGGTGTGACGGGCCAGGTCGGCCTGGCTCAGCTCCCCGGCGGCGCGCAGCACCTGGCTGATCCGCGCCCGGTTGAACTCCCGCAGACCGGCGAGCGACCCGGGCCGTGCCCTTGCTGAACTCATGCCCCGCCTTCCCACGGCACTCGGGTCGGAGTGGCCCCGAGGACCCGATCCTCGCATGCATCCAGGACCTCATGGGGACTCAGACCAGGCTCTGCAGCGACGTCATGAGCTCGTCGGCCCCGGCGGAGCGGAGCTCGGCGTCGGCGCCCGTGCGGTCGACGCCGACGACCCAGAAGCCGCCGGCCCGACCAGCGGCGACGCCGGACACCGCGTCCTCGAGGACGATGCTGCGGGAGGGATCGGCGTCCAGGCGCTCCGCGGCATACCGGAAGGTGTCCGGCGCGGGCTTGCCGGCGAGCCCGCGCTCGGCGGCCACCGTCCCGTCGACGATGTCGGCGAAGCGTCCCTCGAGCCCGGCCGCCCGGAGCACCGCGCGGGCGTTGCGGGAGCTCGACACGATCGCTCGCGGCACCCCTCTCGCCTCGAGGGCGTCGAGCAGGGCCACCGCGTCCGGGAAGACCTGCACACCCTCGCGGTCGAGGAGCCGGAGGAACGCCCCGTTCTTGTCCTCGCCCAGCGAGCGGACCGAGTCCATGCCGTCGGGGGCCTCCTCGGGCAGCCCGATCTGCCGTGAGCGCAGCAGGCTCCGCACCCCGTCCAACCGCGCCTTGCCGTCGATGTGCTCGATGTAGTCGCGGTCGGTGTAGGGCTGCGGCGACCCGTGCCGGTCGAGGAAGTCGGTGAACAGCTCGCCCCAGGCCCGCCTGTGCACCCGGGCGGTGTCGGTGACCACGCCGTCGAGGTCGAAGAGCACGCACGCCGGCGGCTCGGGGCGACCGCGTTCCGCCGCGCCGCGCTCGGCCATGCCACCCTCGGCCGCACCGCGCTCGCCGCTCTCCGTCGTCACGAGGCGGCCCCGGCGAGCAGCGGCACCGTGACCGGGCTGCCCGGCCGCAGTGCCGTCTCCCGGCCGTCGACGACGATCGTCTCCTCACCCTCGTCCGTGTCGCTCAGCGTGAAGACGGCGTCGTCGTGCCCGAGGTCGACGCGCACCAGCCGGCCCCGGTGCTGGATGCTGAACGAGAGGCGCTCCCACGAGGACGGCAGGTTGGGCTCGAAGTGCAACTGCCCCTCGGAGAGCCGGAATCCGGCGAACCCGTGGACGGCGATCTGCCAGGTCCCTCCGGCGGAGGCGATGTGCATGCCCTCCTCGGTGTTGCCCTGGTTGTCGTCGAGGTCGACGAACGCGGACCGGGCGAAGTACCGCTCCGCGTTGCTGGCGTCCCCGACCTGCAGGCCGACGATCGCGTGGATCGACGGGCTGAGCGACGACTTGTGCAGCGTGCGAGCCTCGTAGAACTCGAAGTTGGCTTGCCGCGTCTCGAGCGAGTAGTCGTCCGGGAACAGGTACATGAGCATCACCGCGTCGGGCTGCTTGAGCAGCATGGTGTCCTCGAGGTTGAAGTGGTTGTATCCCTCGGGGTACCTCGGCATGTCGTTGGAGTCCCACTCGGTGATCGGGAGGTCGAGGCGGTCGAGGTAGCCGTCGAACTGCTCGATGAGCCCGCAGTCCGGGTTGTCGACCGCCTTGATCCGGTCCGCGGCCGTGGCCCAGCCGGCCGGCTCCGCCGAGTCCAGCCCGATCCGCTCGGCGAGGGCCGCGAGCTCCGCGGGACGCTCGGCCGCCATCCGCGCGTAGACGTCCACCGCGAGCCGCAGCTGCCACCGGACGAGCGTGTTGGTGAAGGCGTTGTTGTCGACGTGCGAGTGGAACTCGTCCGGGCCCATGACGGTGCGCAGCACGAGGTGCTCGCCGTCGTCCTCGCACCGGTCGACCCAGAAGCGGCTCGTCTCGAACAGCACCTCCGCGCCGTCGCCGAAGAGGAAGTCCTCGTCCCCGGTCGCCGTCACGTAGGAGGCGATGCCGTATGCGACGTCCGCCGAGACGTGGATCTCCTCGTCCCGGGTGTAGAACCGGTTCTGGCCGTCCGGGGTGGTGACCGGGCACTCCTCCAGCCCGGTGTCGGCGGACTCCCACGGGTATCGCGCGCCCCGCGTGCCGTTCTCCGTGGCGACCGCGCGGGCGCCGGGCAGCGTGTGGTGCCGGTACCCGAGGAGCGCCCGGGCGGTGCGCGGCTGGGTGTAGAGGAAGAAGGGGAGCATCATGACCTCGGTGTCCCAGAACACGTGCCCGCGGTAGCCCTCGCCGGACAGCGACTTCGCACCGATGTTCACCGTCGGGTCGTCGGGGTTCGCCGCGATGAGCAGGTGGTAGATCGACAGGCGCAGCGCGAGGGCGGCGCGGTCGTCGCCGGTGATGACGCAGTCGGAGGTGTCCCAGAGCCGTGCCCAGGCGTTGGCGCTGGCCGCGGCGGCATCGGCATACCCGCCGTCGGCATGCCGGGCGACGACCGCACGAGACCGCTCGTCGGGGGCCGCCCCCGCGGCCGCCCCGGGATCGCGTGAGGTGGCGATGCCGACGATCTTCTCCACGACGACGGGCACCCCCGGGCGCCCGGCGAACCTCAGCTCCTCGCCGATGTACTCGTGCCGCTGGACGGCGTGGCGCTCGACGGGCTCCGTCCCGGTCCGCAGCTCGAAGGAGAACGCGATGTCGATCTCCGAGGACAGGGTGCGGGTCACGAGGGTGCCGACCGCCCCGTCGAAGCCGCGACCCGTCTCGCGCAGGTGCGTTGAGCGGGCCCACTTGTCCCACTTGCGCTCCCACCCGAAGGTGGTCCCCTCCGGGTAGGCGGGCAGCCGCTCGAGGTTGCGTCGGTGCCCGTCGATGCCGGTCCGGATCTCGACGTCCGCGTCGTGGTCGAGCGGCGTCACCTCGATCCGCAGGACGCACAGGTCGCGGTCGTCCATGCTCGCCAGGCGCCGGGTGACCAGACGGGTGCGACGACCGGCGTCGTCGACGAGCTCGGTCTCCCGCGTGAGGATGCCGGTGCGCAGGTCGAGGGTGCGTCGGTGCTCGGCGACCGTGGCGGTCTCGTGGTCGAGCCGGATGCCTCCGACGAGCACCTCCGTCGCCAGCCAGTCCGGCACGTTGACCAGGTCGATCACCGGGGCGTCGTAGGCGTCGTAGACACCGGCGAGGAAGGTGCCGGGGAGGGCTCCGGTATGCCGTTCCTCGAGCGACCCCCGGGTGCCCAGCCGGCCGTTGCCGACGGTGAGCACGGTCTCGTAGTAGTTGGCTCGGCCCGGGTCCCAGCCGGACTCCGTGAGCGTCCAGGACGTCATCGTCGCGCCGCCCCGGTCAGACGGCGGCGAGGGCGCCGTAGGCGTCGCGGATCTGCGCGATGGTGTCCTCCAGCGGGCGGTAGACCGACAGGTCGGTGCCCGAGCACCGCTGGGCGCCCATCGCGTTGCCGTACTGGGCCGCGGCGACGAAGTCGCCGGTCGCGAGGTAGCCGAAGGCCATTCCGCCCGCGAAGGAGTCACCGCAGCCGGTCGTGTCGACGACGTCCTGGACCTCGATGCGGCCGACGACGTGCTCCTTCATCGCCCCTGTCTCGTCCCGGAAGAACAGGACGCAGCCCTCCTCGTCGAGGGTCACGCACACCGCCTTGACCCCGCCGTCCAGGCAGTGCTCGGCGAACTCGGGCAGCTGCTCGCGTGGCAGGGGCTCCCCGAGGAGGGCGGGATCGGCACCTGGCGGGGGGAACCAGCTGCACCCGGCCTCCTCGAGGTTCATTTTCATGATGTCGATGTCGGGCAGCCAGGCGTCCCGGTCGATCCAGAGCCGGGGGACGCGCACGCCCTGCTTGGTCAGCGCGACGGCCGGGCCGTGACAGTCGAGCATGATCGTGCCGGTGCTGTGGGCCCGCAGGTAGGCCAGGGTCGGCTGCGCCACCTCGTAGTCGGTGATCGGCACGCAGACGAAGGCGTCGGAGTCGAGGGCGAACTCGACGTCGGCGGGGGAGATCGGGTGCATGAACCCCGCCTGCCGCTCGTCGCGTCGGTTCTGCGCGGTGTAGGTCAGCTCGATGACGTCGCCACGGTCGCTGTCGGAGCGGACGCCGGTGAGGTCGATGTTGGAGAACGGGCTGAGCAGCTCGTGGATGCGCGGCTCGTCCTCCCGGCGCACGTGGACGATCGGTCGCACGACGTCGTCCGGTCCGAGCAGCGAGGCCAGCGCGGCCACCGTGTAGAGGGCGCAGCCGAGCTTGTCGAAGACCTCGCCGCGGTGGGTGGTCACATGGTCGCGCGGGATGGGGCCGAGAACGGCGACCTTGCGGTTTTCGGGCATGACGTCTCCTGGTGTGTCGGTTCGGGGGGTCGTCCGTGGACGGCGCGGCCGGTCGCCGCGGGGTGCTGGTGTCCCGGCCTGGGCCCGGGTTCGTCCGGACCCAGGCCGGGGGCTTCGGAGGGCGGGCGCCGTCCGTCAGGCGGGCGCCGCGGCCTCGGGGTCCGCTCGGCCGCCCGAGGTGGGCGTGATCCCCGCGGCCGCGTCCATGTCCTCCAGCGACATGCCCTTGGTCTCCCGGACGAAGCGCATGACGAAGAAGAGGGACAGGAGCGCGAAGGCGGTGTACATGCTGTAGGCGAGGCCCAGGGACAGGCTCTTCAGCGGCGGGAACGACACGGTGATCGCCCAGTTGGCCGCCCACTGGCCGGCCGCGGCGAGGGAGAGCGCGGCCGCGCGGATGCGGTTGGGGAACATCTCGCCGAGCAGCACCCAGACGACCGGTCCCCAGCTCATGCCGAAGAAGATGACGAACAGGTTCGCCGAGACGAGGGCGATGGGGCCCGACGCGCCGGACAGGTGCGGCGATCCGTCGGCGTTCAGGGTCGCCGTCGCGAAGCAGTAGGCCATCGCGCCGAGGGTGACCGTCATGCCGGCCGAGCCGACCAGCAGCAGCGGCTTGCGGCCGACCCGGTCGACCATGACGATCGCGACGATCGTCGTCGCGATGTTGACGACCGAGGTGAAGACGCTGATCTGGAAGGACTGGCTCTCCTTGAAGCCCACGGCCTCCCAGAGGATGTTCGAGTAGTAGAAGATCACGTTGATGCCGACGGCCTGCTGGAAGATCGACAGCAGGAGACCGACCCAGACGATCGGGAAGAGGCCGCCACCGGGTCGCTTCAGATCGCTCCAGGACGGCTTGGTGTCGCGGTGCAGGCTGTCCTCGATCCGGCTGATCGTGATGTCGAGGTTCTTCTCGCCGAGCAGCATCGTGAGGACCTTGCGGGCCTCGGGGATGCGGTGCTGGGCCACGAGGAAGCGCGGCGACTCGGGGATCGTCGTGGCGAGCAGCCCGTAGGCGATGGCCGGGATCGCCATGGCGATGAACATCCAGCGCCAGGCGGCGAGCCCGAACGCCAGGGTGCTGTCGGCGCTGCCCGCGGCCTGGGCCAGCAGCCAGTCGACGAGCAGCGACAGGAAGATGCCGAGGACGATGGCGAGCTGCTGCAGCGACCCGAGCCGTCCACGGATCCGGGCCGGTGACGTCTCGGCGATGTATGCGGGTGCGATGACGGAGGCCATGCCGATGGCCACGCCGCCGACGACCCGGAAGAACACGAGGGTCCACAGCTCCGGCGCGAGGCCGGCGCCGAGGGCGCTGATGAGGAAGAGGACGGCGGCGATCTTCATGACCCGCAGCCGGCCGAAGCGGTCGGCGAGCCGACCGGCGCTCATCGCGCCCGCGGCGGCGCCCAGCAGCGCCGAGGCGACGGCGAAGCCGAGCAGCGCGTCGCTCACGTGGAACGCCGTCTTGATCGACGAGACGGCGCCGTTGATGACGGCGCTGTCGTAGCCGAAGA
Organism: Nostocoides sp.; assembly: GCA_039812405.1. Lineage (GTDB taxonomy): Bacteria > Actinomycetota > Actinomycetes > Actinomycetales > Dermatophilaceae > Nostocoides. The sequence goes on along the minus strand of JBDIAL010000019.1, from coordinate 20,084 downwards.
GCAGGCCGCCGAGCGCGGCGACCGAGGCGACGCGGATGATGCCGCTGCCACCGCCCCCCTCGTCGTCGTCGAATATCGACGGGCCGTCGTCTGCGAACGCCGCGTGCTCGCTCATCGGTGAGCTTCCTTCCTTCGCTGGAAGACCTCGGCCGGGGCGGTCGAGGCGGTGGGCTCACAGTCAACTCGCTGCGCGGCATATGTTCAAGAGATGGATGGAAGTAACCCGTGAGTAGTTCTAGGTCTTCACTTAGTGAACATAGCGCGAGAGGCTGTCTCCACCCGCCGGGACGACGGAACGGGCCCTCCAGGCAGCTGCCTGGAGGGCCCGTCAGGGGGTGGTCGAGGGCGACGTCGTCCCGGCGTGCCGTCGGCCTACTTGCCCATTCCTTCGGTGAGTCCGGCGAGGAACTGCCGTTGGCCGATGAGGAAGAGGATGACCATGGGCAGGGCCGCCATCGTCAGGCCGGCGAACTGGACGGGCCAGTCGGTGAGCAGCCGGCTCTGCATGTCCATGAGCCCGACGGGGAGGGTCTTGAGGTTCGGATTGTTGATGAAGACGAGGGCGAAGGCGAACTCGTTCCAGGCGAACAGGGCGTGCAGGAGCGCGCTCGACACGAGGATCGGCCGGCACATCGGCAGGGTGACCTGCCAGAAGGTCTGGCTCTTGGAGCAGCCGTCGAGGATGGCCGCCTCGTCGACCTCGCTGGGCAGGTCGATCATGTAGGCCCGGATGAGGAACGTCGTGAAGGGGATCCGGAACGCCGTGTAGAGGACGATGAGCGCCCAGTAGGTGTCGTAGATGTGCAGGCTCTGCAGGAGGCCGAAGAGGGGGATGAGCGCGACGGTCGGGGCGATCATCAGCCCGCCGAGCACGACCCCGAGGGCGAAGCCCCCGAACCGGATCTTCAGCCGCGTGAGCGAGAAGGCCGCCCAGGCGCTGATCAGGACGGTCGTGACGATCGACGCGGCCGTCACGATGATGCTGTTGGCGAAGTAGCGCACGACGCCGGCGCTGCCCGCCTTCGCGAAGTTGCTCCAGCGCATCGCGCCGGGCAGCCCCCACGGGTGGTCGAAGACCTCCCGGTTGTCCTTGAAGCTGCTGAGGACCATCCAGAGCAGGGGGTAGATGACCGCGACGGCGAGGACGACGAGCAGCACGGACACGGCGACGGCGCGGACCCGCCGGCCGACGACACGGGCCGTCGAGGTCTGGGGCGGTGCGGACCGCAGGGGTGTCTGCAGGGTGGACGTGGACGTGGTCACAGCTCGACCCTCCGCTTCCTCGTGACGACGAGCTGGGCGATGGCGATGGCGAAGGTGATGACGAAGATCACCGTCGCGATGGCGGACGCATATCCCATGTTGTCCTGCAGGAATGCGTTCTGGTAGAGCCAGGTTCCGAGGACCTGGCTGGAGTTGGACGGGCCGCCGTCGGTCATGACCTGCACCTCGTTGAAGACGAGGAACGCGCCGGAGACGGTGAGGATGATCATGAGTGTCGTCATCTCCCGCACCATGGGCACGGTGATGGAGAAGAACTGCCGGATCGGTCCGGCGCCGTCGACGCGGGCGGCCTCGTAGTACTCGCGGGGGATCCGTTGGATCGCGACGACGAAGAGGACCGCGGTGTAGCCGATGGACTGCCACTGGCTCATCGCGATGATGCTGCCCATGGCGGTCGAGGGCTCACCGAGCCAGGAGTGCGTCCACGAGTCGAGCCCGACGGCCTCGAGGGCCCGGTTGATGAGGCCGATCTGCGGGTTGTAGAGGAAGGAGAACAGGATGCCGGCGACCGTGATGGAGATGACGGCCGGGATGAAGTAGATGGTGCGCAGGACGCCCCGCAGCCGGGAGTGGACGAACTCCTCCAGGATCGCGGCGAGGACGAGCGAGAAGCCGACCTGGCAGATGAGCGACACGATGGCGAAGGTCGTGTTGTTGCGCAGGGCCCGCCAGAAGACGGGGTCCTGGGCGGCGGTCCGGTAGTTGTCCAGCCCGACGAAGCGCGCCGGCGAGAACGCGTTCCAGGAGTAGAGGCTGAGCCGGAAGTTGTCGAAGATGGGGTAGTAGACGAACACGGCCAGCAGCACGAGCGCCGGGGCGATCCACAGCCAGCCGCCCCACGTGCGGGACTTCGTTGTCACGATGGCTTCCTTACGCTTGGGGGTCGGCCCCGCGGACCAGGGGTCCGGGGGGCCGACCGAGGGGTCACCCGGCGGAGTTGCGAACCTTCGCCGCGGTGGCCTGAACGGACTTCATGACCTGCTCGGGCGTCTGCGAGCCGTCGACGAGGCCCTCCGCGCCGGACAGGTAGGCGTTGGCGACGTCGGCGTTGGTGACCGTGTCGAGCCACACCGCGAACTGGCTGGCCGAGTTGATCTTGTCGAGGGCCTGCCGCAGCTGGGGGAACGTGTTCTGCTCCGTCGCGGACCCCTTGACGGGGCTGAGCCAGCCGATCTGCTTGACGAGCTGCTGGGCGTTCTGCTCGTTCGTCATGAACTTCAGGAAGTCCACGGCGAGGGCGGCGTTCTTGCTCTGCGGGTTGACGAGGAAGCCGTCGGGCGCGCCGGTGAGCGCCTTGGAGTCGCCGGTCGCGCCGGTGGGGGCGGGCAGCTGGAAGAACGACCAGTTGTCGGCGGTCGAGGCCGGGGCGCCGCCGTCCTTGGTGAGGACGCTGAACTCCACCGACTCCAGGTAGTGCATGGCCGACTTGCCGTTGATGAAGGTCGCCTGCGCGGACTCGTGGGACAGGCCGTTGGCGCCCTTGGTCGTGCAGGTGGTGACCAGCTGCTGGAACTGGGTCAGCGCCTTGACGTACCCGGGGTCGGTGAACTGCCCGGTCGCCGGCGCGTAGTCCTTGGCCAGGGTGTCGGCCGGGACGTTGTAGGCGTTGAGCTGGGTGATGTAGTGGATCGCCGGCCAGCCGTACTGGTTGCCGAACGCGATCGGCGTGTAGCCCGCGCTCTTCAGCTTCGTGCAGTCGGCCAGGAGGTCCTCGAAGGTCGCGGGAGCCCCGCTGAGCCCCGCCTTGGCGAAGTCGGCCGAGTTGTATGCCATGAACTTGGCGTCGAGGTCGATCGGGACGCCGTAGTACTTCCCGTCGTACTCGAAGGTCTTCAGAGCGGCGGGGGACATCGTCTTGCCCCACTCGGTGTCCGGTCCGATGACCGAGGTGAGGTCGGCGGCGAGCCCGGCGCGGACGAACTTGTTCGTGAAGTCACCGGCCCACGAGAAGTAGATGTCCGGCAGCTGCTTGGAGGAGGCGAGGACCCGGATCTTGTCCTTGTAGGGCTGGTCGCCGACCTGCTGGAGGTCGATCTTGACGCCCGGGTTGGCCTTCTCGTATGCCTTGGCCACGTCGACGAAGTACGGCGCGTACCGCGGGTCGGCGAACTTCGTGATGATGCTGATCGTCCCGGTCTTCGACGTGGGGCTCGCGAGGTTCCCGGTCGCGCTCGTCGAGGCGGAGCTGGCCCCCGGCGCGCCGCAGGCACCGATGGCGAGGAGGCCGACGGCCGCGCAGGCCAGGGCTGTGAGGGGTGTTCTCTTCATCGTGTTTCCCGTCCTTCTGAGGCGGTGGTGGGGGAGGGCACGGCGGGGGGCAGGTCCCCGCCGTCGATCGGCGTCTCGTAGCCGAAGGCACCGAAGGTCGCGCAGGTGGCCGAGGCGTACTCGGTGGCCGCGTGGAGCGCCGCCTCGTGCGTCTCGCCGGTGGACAGCCCGACGAGCAGCCGGGCGATGAGGGCGTCGCCGGCGCCGAGGGTGTCGACGATGGGCCCCGTGCCGGCCGGGGCGGAATGGATCTCCCCGTCGTCCAGGAGTGCCCCGGACGCGCCGAGGGTCACCACGACGGTCCGGGGCCCGAGTGCGCGCACCCGGCGGGCCAGGTCGGTCGCGCGGTCGAGATGACCGTGGGGCAGGGAGAGGATGGCGAGGTCGGCGTGCGGGGCGAGCGCCTCGACGTAGTCCCAGGGACGCTCGGAGAAGTCGTAGGACAGTAGGCGCGCCGCCTCGTGCAGCTCGGGCAGGTGCTGCTCGAGGTGGGAGCACTCCCCGGTGTGGACGATGTCGTGGTCCCGCAGCAGCGCGAGCTCCCCGGGGGACGGGTCGAAGACCGAGACGCCACGGCTCCCCCCGCCGAACACCCGGTTGCCCTCGACGACGCGCACGGTGGCTGCCGCGTTGGGGCCGTCGACGACCCGGACGGCGCCGGTGTCCACGCCCTCCGCGCGCAGCGCGTCGAGGACGACGCGGCCTGCGTGGTCGGTGCCGACGGCGCCGATGTAGGTGCTCGCGATGCCGAGCCGGCGGACGTGGACCGCGACGTTGACGGTGTTGCCGCCCGGGAACATGACTCCGCGCTCGAGATACCGGTCGACGACGTTGTCGCCGACCGCTGCGATGCGCGGGGTTGCCGCCATCTCAGTACTCCATCCTGCGGTAGTAGCGCCGCGTCGTGAGGGGATGGTCGCGAAGGACCTCGAGGTGGGCGCTCACCCGCTCCAGGAGCGCGGCGAGCACGACGGGGGAGACCTGGCCGCGTCCGGCGGGGGTGAGGCCCGGGAGGGGCGCGTCGGCCGCGTCGACGACGAGGACCCGGTCGGTGATCTGGCGGACGAACTTCTCGACCCGGTAGGTCAGCGCGCGGGTCGGCCCCTCACCGGCGAGGATGACGACGCTGACCCCGGGCTCGACGAGCTCGAGTGTGCCGTGGAAGAAGTCCGAGGCGTGCACGGGCCGGGTCGGGATCCACTGCATCTCCTCGAGGATGCACATGCCGTAGTACCACGCCTCCGCCCAAGCCGGCCCGGCCCCCGTGATGATGTGCGGGCCTCCCTCGGCGAGGTGCTCGGCCGCCTCGACGGCCCGTTGCCCGTATGCCTGCTTGGCGGCCAGGAGGGCGTCGGGCAGCCCGGAGAGTCCGGCGACCAGCGCGTCGTCCTCCGCCGTCCCGGCACCGGTGTGGCGGAGCACGGCGAGGGCGAGCAGCAGCGACTGCAGGTAGAAGGACTCGCTCGAGGTGTCGTCAGCCGCCGGGTTGACGAGGGCGACGTCGGCGCTCGCGGCGAGCGGGCTGGCCCCGTCGCCGACGAGGGCGAGGACGCGGGCCCCGCGCGCCTGGACGAGGGGCGTCACCTCGAGCGACTCCGGCGTCGTGCCGGACAACGACGGGATGAGGACGACGGTCCGGGCGTCGACCGACGACGGGAGATCGACGACCATCTCGGCCGGTCGCATCAGCGAGACGCGCACCCGGCCGCGGTCGCGGAGCAGGTCGGCCGCGGGCGTCATGAGGATGCCGGCACCGCCCGTCCCGGCGAACACGACGTGGTCGAGCCCGCGCTCGACGAGGTCGGCGACGACCTCGTCGAGGCGGGGGCCGAGCCCCACCGCACCCGACTGGATGCGGTGGTATCGCTCGGCGTCGAGGAGTGGCATCAGTACTCGACCTTGAACATGTAGTGCCGCTGGTCGAGGCTGTGGCCGCGCTGCGACTCGTAGTGGTGCGCGAGCCGGGAGGCGAGGGAGCCGATGACGATGGGGGAGAAGTCGCCGCGCAGCTCCGCGGGGATTCCCGGCAGGGTGAGGTCGGCCGCGTCGACGGACCGCGCGCGCGCGGCATACGTGCCGAGGAACGACTTGGCTCGCTCGGCCATCGGCCGCGAGGGGTCCTCGCCGACCCAGAGGATGACGGCGGTGGAGTCGTCGACCATCTCGAAGGCGCCCTGGAAGAATTCCCCGGAGTTGAACCCGGCGGCGTGCTTCCACTGCATCTCCTGCAGGTAGCACATGGCGAACCCGTAGGCCCACGCCTGGCTCGGGCCGGAGCCGAGGACGTAGGTGATCGGGTCGTCCTTGAAGTCGGCGGCGATGGAGGCCAACGTGGCGTCGGACTCCTCGACGGCGCTGACGAGCGCCTTCTCCAGGCCGGTGAACGCCTCGTCGACAGCTGCGCCGTCGACGTCGGCACCCGTCGCCTCGAGGAGCGCGTAGGCCACGATGAGCTCGAAGATATCGCTCTTGCCGCGGAAGGAGACGTCGGCGGCCTCGGCGAGCGGGCTGCCCTCCTTCGCCGCGGCGATGACGGTGGCGTCGGTGCCCTTGGCCGTCTTCGCGGCGGCGACGGTCTCCTTCGTCGTGCCCGTGTAGGAGGCGAGGACGACCAGCGAGCCCTCGCCCATGAGAGCCGGCTGCGAGCAGTTGAGCTCGTCGCTCTGGAGCTGGAAGACGGGGAAGCCGGCGAGCCGCTGGAGGAGGTAGAAGGCGGGGTGGCTGCAGATGAGCGACCCGCCCGCTCCGACGAAGTAGACGTTGCGCAGCCCGCGGTCGACGATGTCCTTGATCGCGCTGCGGACGGCGTCGCGCTCCGCGACGGCGTCGGCCACCTTCTCGACGATCTCGTCGATCGGCTTCAGGGGGAGGGTGTCGGTCATGTCCTCAATCTCTCGATGTCTCGGTATGGTGTGCGGTGTGTCTGGTTACGTGTCGATGATGAGTTTTTGATAACGTTCTCAGTCGATGAGAGAGAACGTTATCAAACTGATGGTGCGTCCTGTCAAGTGCTGTGACGGACTTTCTTCGGGCATAGTGACCGACCCTTCCTCGCGCGGGGCGGCGACCGCCCTCGTGGTGCCGCGGGCCGATCGGGTCCATGCCGTCTCCGCCGATGCAGGCCTGTTCCGTCCCGTCTCCGCCGACGCACGCCTGCTCCGTCCCGTCTCCGCCGACGCACGCCTGCTCCGTCCCGTCTCCGCAGGCGCTCACCTGCGCGCGTGCCGGCGCGGCGGGCTAGGTTTCTCCGCAGACCCACACCCCCGACGCCACCTGCGCTGCCGTCACCACCGGTCGGGTGCCGACCGGTGGTGACGGCAGCCGTGGCGAGGCCACGAGGAGAGGACCCACCATGACCGCCAGGCGCGAGATCCCGACGATTCCCGACGTGGCACGGGAGGCCGGGGTGTCGATGGCGACGGCGGCCCGAGCCCTCGGCGGCTACGGCTCGGTGAGCGCGGCCTCGCGGGAGAAGGTGTCCCGTGCGGCGGAGACGCTGGGCTACCGCCCCAACGTCGTCGCGCGCAGCATGATCACGGGGCGGACCAACACGATCGGCGTGGTCCTCGCCGACATCGAGAACTCCTTCTTCTCCAGCGCGGTCCGGGGCATCGCCGACGCGGCGCGGGCCGTCGGCCAGCACGTCATCCTCGCGAACACCGACGAGGACCCGGAGAAGGAGCACGCCGCCATCCGGGTGTTCATCGAGCGGAGGGTCGACGGGCTCATCGTCTGCCCGTCGGAGTCCGACGACCGCAACTTCCTCCGGGCCGTCATCGACGAGGGGACGCCGGTCGTGCTCATCGACCGGCGGATCCGGGGGCTGCGGGCGGACAGCGTGGGGATCGACAACCGCGACGCGGCATACCGGGCGACGCGGTACCTGCTCCGCGCGGGACATCGCCGTATCGGGGTCGTGACCGGGACGGCGGCCACGGTCGAGGCGGAGATGCACCGGCCCGGCCTCGTCGGGGTCGAGAACATCGCCGGCATGACCGGTGGCGAGCGGACCGCGGGCTACCGCGACGCCCTGCTCGAGGCGGGCCTCACCCCGCGGGTCGACTACGTCGCCTCCGGTGGGGGCTACCGCCGGGAGGAGGCGGTCGTGGCGACGCGGCAGCTCATGGGCCTCGACGAGCCGCCGACCGCGATCCTCCCGCTCGACAGCATCCTGTCGCTCGGCGTGCTGCAGGCCGTCCGGGAGCTGGGGCTGCGGTGCCCGCACGACGTGTCGATCCTCGGCTTCGACGACGCGGAGTGGACCGAGACGGTCACGCCGCCCCTCACCGTCATCGCCCAGCCGGTCCAGGAGATCGGCGCGCGGGCGCTCGAGCGCCTGCTCCACCGGATCGAGGGATCCACCCGGCGGCCGGTCCACGAGCGGCTGGCGACGACCTTCATCGAGCGCGAGTCCGTCGGCCCGCCTCCGTCTCGGTAGGCGCTGCCCGCAGTCCGGTGTCGCCCTCCGGGGATGAGGTGCCGCAGCGGCCTCGCACCTACCGTGAGGCTGTGACCGGCCCCGACGACCGAACCCCGCCCGGCAGCGTCCTCCCCCGCGAGACGCTCATGATCGTGACCTTCGCGGCGGCGCTCGGGGCGGCCCTGGCCGTCCGGCAGTTCGCGGGGATCTTCGCGCCGGTGCTCCTGGCCATCGTGCTCGTCATCGCGGTCCAGCCGGTCCGCGAGGCGACCCTGCGGTGGGGGTGGCCGGCGTGGCTGGCGAGCCTGTGCCAGATCGCGGCGGTGTATGCCATCGTCGTCGGCTTCTGGCTCGCGCTCGTCGTCGCCGGGGCCCGGTTCGCCGCGACCCTCACCGCATACCAGCCGCAGTTCGAGGACTTCCTCCAGCAGGTCGGCACCAGGCTCGAGCAGCTCGGCGTCGGGTCGGACCAGGTGCACGCCATGCTCGGCTCGCTCGACCTCGGCAAGCTCGTCGACGTCGCGACGAGCCTCATCGGCGGCATCGCGGGGATGCTGAGCAGCATCTTCTTCATCGTCATCCTGCTGTTCTTCGCGGCCACGGACGCCGGCACCTTCGCCTCGCGGCTGCGCCTCACCCCTCCCCATGCCTCCCGGGCACCCCAGGCGCTGGGCATCTTCGCCCGGGGCACCCGGTCCTACCTCGGCGTGTCGACCGTCTTCGGGCTCGTCGTGGCGCTCATCGACGTCGGCATGCTCTACGTCCTCGACATCAGGAACCCGTGGCTGTGGGGCCTGCTCGCCTTCCTCACCAACTACATCCCGAACGTCGGGTTCGTCATCGGTCTCGTCCCGCCGACCGTCATCGCGCTCCTCGACCACGGCCCCGGGGTCGCCCTTGCGGTCATCGTCGGATACTCGGTCATCAACTTCGTGCTCCAGACCCTCGTCCAGCCGCGGGTCGTCGGCGCCGCGGTCGGGCTCTCCGGGACCGTGTCGTTCCTCTCGCTCATCGTCTGGACGACGCTCCTCGGTGGCCTCGGGGCCATCCTCGCGGTGCCCCTCACCATCCTCGTCAAGGCGCTGCTCATCGACGTGAGCGGGGACCGGGAGTGGGTCGGCGGCCTGCTGTCCGGACCGAGCCCCGCGGACCGCTCCGCCGGTCGTGAGGAGCCGGCCGCCCAGGAGGCGCCGGCCACCCGGGAGGAGCCGGCGGCCCAGGAGGCGCCGGACGCCTGACGGCGGCCGGAGGACCCGCGCACCAGAGCCTGCGCACCACAGGGGGAGGCCCGGTCGTCCCCGGGGGCGCTCGCGTAGGCTCGAGGCGAGCGAGGTCCCCGGGAGCCCGGACGGCCGGGACCCGCGCGAGGGCTCGCAACGGCGCGGCATCGCATACCGAGCCGGACGAGACGAGGAACCCACCGCCATGACCCACTTCGCACCCCCGGAGTCCGCCCAGGTGCTGCTGCTGGAGAACATCCACCACGTCGCCGCCGACGGGCTGCGGGCGGTCGGCCTCGAGGTCGACGCGAGGTCCCGCGGGCTCACCGAGGACGAGCTCGTCGAGGAGCTGCCGGGCATCACCCTGCTCGGCATCCGGTCGAGCACGACGATCACCCCGCGGGTCCTCGACGCGGCACCGGACCTGCGCGCCATCGGGTGCTTCTGCATCGGGACCAACCAGGTCGACCTCGCCGAGGCGGCCGCCCGCGGCGTCGCCGTCTTCAACGCGCCGTTCTCCAACACCCGCAGCGTCGTGGAGCTCGTCATCGGCGAGATCGTCGCCCTCGCGCGCCGCCTCTACGACAAGACCGAGAAGATGCATGCCGGGGTGTGGGACAAGTCCGCCGCCGGGAGCCACGAGATCCGGGGCCGGACCCTCGGGATCGTCGGCTACGGCAACATCGGGACCCAGCTGTCGACGGTGGCCGAGGCGATGGGTCTGCGCGTCGTCTTCTTCGACACCGCGGACCGGCCGGCCCACGGCAACGCCCGTCGCCTGGCCTCCCTCGACGAGCTCCTCGCGGTGTCCGACATCGTCACCCTCCACGTCGACGGACGCCCCGGCAACGCGGGGTTGTTCGGCGCGGACCAGATCGCGAGGATGAAGGACGGGGCCGCTCTCATCAACGCCTCCCGGGGCATGGTCGTCGACGACGCGGCGCTCCGCGAGAGCATCCTGTCCGGGCACCTGTCGGGGGCGGCGATCGACGTCTTCCCCGTCGAGCCGAAGGCGCAGGGCGACCCTTTCGAGTCGCCGTTGCGCGGGCTGCCCAACGTCATCCTCACCCCGCACGTCGGCGGCTCGACCCTCGAGGCCCAGGAGGAGATCGGCCACTTCGTGTCGGGCAAGCTCGAGGGCTTCGTGGGCGGGGGGAACACGACGCTCTCGGTCAACCTGCCCCAGGTCGCGCTGCCGCACCCGCAGGAGGCCGCGCGCGTCGCATACCTGCACCGCAACGTCCCCGGTGTCCTCGCCTCGATCAACCGGCTGTTCGCCGATGCCGGGACCAACGTCGTCGGCCAGTACCTCGCGACGCGCGGTGACCTCGGCTACGTCGTGAGCGACACCAACCACCCGGTCGAGTCGGCCGTCCTGGACCGGCTCGAGCAGCTGCCGGAGACGATCTGGGTCCGGACCTGGCGGTCGCGCCAGGTCCGCGACGCGTAGCCCACGACGCGTCGCCCCGACGCCGCCTGCCCTCGGTAGGCGCTACCCCTCGTATGCGGTGGGGTCGAGGTCCTCGCCGCGGTGGCGGCCCATGATGGCGAACAGGTCGGGGGAGACCCGCCTGAGGACCGCCGCGGAGCCCGCGCCGAGGACGGCGACGACGAGGATGAGCCCCGGCAGGGCCCAGGCCAGCGGGCTGCCCGGGCTGGAGATGAGGTTGCCGAACTGGGACGTCGCGTAGACGGCCACGGCGGCGAGGGCGACGAAGCCGATCGTCGGGGCGATCTTGGTGCGCCACGGGTTGCGGTCGAGGCCGGGGTTGCGGGCGAAGAAGACGAGCACGGCGAGCGAGGCGAGCGCCATGAGGTAGAGGATCGCGAGGGTGCCGAGCTGGGTGAGCCAGGTGAACAGCGCGAGGACGGGGTCCTGCCCGGTGACGATGAAGACGAGGAGCACGACGACGGCGAGGCTGGTCTGGCTCACCGACCCCACGTGCGGGCTGAGGTGCGTGGAGTGGGTGCGGCCCATGACCTCGGGGACGAGACCCTCCCGGCCGAGGGCGTAGAGGTAGCGGGCGACCGCGTTGTGGAAGGCGAGCAGCGCCGCGAAGACGCTCGTGGCGAAGAGCAGCGACATGACCTTCGTCACCGCGGTCCCGACGTAGGTCTGGCCGATCTCGAAGAGGAACGTCGTCGGGTCGGACAGGCCGCCCAGGTGCTTGACCAGCTGGTCGGAGCCCTGCGCGTTGACCATGAGCCACGTCGTGATCGTGTAGAAGATGCCGATGACGCTGACCGCGAGGTAGGTCGCCCGCGGGACCGTCCGCTTGGGGTCCTTGGCCTCCTCGCTGTAGATCGTCGTCGCCTCGAAGCCGATGAACGAGGCGGAGTTGAACAGCAGCGCGATGGCCAGCGACCCGGAGGTGAGGCTGCCCCACGAGAAGGAGTCGAGCGACAGCCCGGTCGTGCCGCCGTGGCCGCCCTTCACGCCGACGGCGATGTCGACGATGATGACGACGAGGAACTCGCACGCGACGAGGACAGACAGCACCTTGACCGACAGGTCGACCTGCCGGTAGCCGAGCACCGCGATGATGGCCAGGCCGATGAGGGCGACGACCCACCACGGGACGTCGAGGCCGAGGTTGTCCTTGAGGAAGCTCGAGGCGGCGGCGCCGAACAGCCCGTAGAGGCCGATCTGCATCGCGTTGTAGCCGAGGAGGGCGATCCAGGCGGCCGAGCCACCGGCATACTGCCGCAGGCCGCGCGCCACATAGGCGTAGAAGCCGCCGGTGCTGATGTGGTGGCGTGACATGGCGGTGTAGCCCACGGCGAAGATGAGGAGCAGCACCGAGACGATGACGTAGGCGAAGGGGACACCCGGTCCGTTGCCGAGGAGCATCGCGACCGGCGCGCCACCGGCCATCGCGGTCAGCGGTGCCGCGGCGGACACCACGAGGAACGCGACGGCGAACGTGTTGAGCTGCCCGGTGCGCAGCTGATGGGAGTCGCGCCGTTCGATGTCGTCCGAGGAAGGCGTGGTCACAGGGGGGCCTCCTTGGCCTCAGTGCCGCAGTCATTCGGGGCCGAACGACCTGGCGAGGAAGATAGGGCACGCGGGAGGGCTGCGCAAGCACTTGGGACATATCCGTCCGGATTGCGGATTCCGTCACCGGGAGCGTCCACGCTCTGGTCGGCGAGATGTTGACCGCGAGGGCACGAGTGCAATACGTTTGGGCCCGAACGATCTCGGAGCAGAGGGTCGGAGGAGAGGGTCGGATGTCGGATTTCCAGGCGGTCATCGAGGGTGTGTCGGTGGACACGCGGCACTGGATCGGCGGGCAGCGGGTCGCGTCGGAGACGACCTTCGACAGCGTGTCCCCGATCGACGAGACGGTCATCGCCCAGGTGAGCGCCGGCCGGTCCGACGAGGTCGACCGCGCCGTCCGCGCCGCTCGGGCCGCGTTCCCGGCCTGGGCCGCCCTGCCGGTCGCCGAGCGGAGCGCCATCCTGCGTCGGGTCGCCGACCTCATCGAGGCCCGGGTCGAGGACCTCGCCCTCGTCGAGACGCGCGACAACGGCTCGCTGCTGCGCAGCCACCGCCGAGGTGTCATGCCGCGCGTGGCCATGAACTTCCGCTACTTCGCCGACTTCGCCGAGCAGCAGCTGGCCCACCCCGACATGGAGGTGCGCGACCACCGGGAGCGGATCACCTACGACCCCGCGGGGGTCGTCGCGATCATCACCCCGTGGAACGCCCCGCTCATGCTGGCCACCTGGCGCATCGGCCCGGCGCTGGCCGCGGGCAACACCGTCGTGGCCAAGCCCCCGGAGTGGGCCCCGCTCACCGCCTCCCTGCTCGCCGACATCACCGCCGAGGCCGGCATGCCGCCCGGCGTCTTCAACGTCGTCCAGGGCACGGGCGCCGAGGCCGGCGCCCCGCTCACCTCCCATCCCGGGATCGACCGGCTGTGCTTCACCGGGTCGGTGCCCACCGCCGGGGTCATCGCGACGGCCGCGGCGAGGAACATCGTCCCCCTGTCCTTCGAGCTCGGGGGGAAGTCCCCCCTCGTCGTCTTCGACGACGCCGACCTCGACCTCGCCGTCGACCTCGCCGTCGAGCAGTTCGACAACGCCGGGCAGGTCTGCCTCAAGGGCGCCCGGCTACTTGTGCAGGACACGATCGCCGACGAGTTCCTGGCCCGGGTGACCGAGCAGGCCTCGGCCCTGGTCCAGGGCGACCCGCGAGAGGCGGAGACGGACGTCTCCGCGCTCATCCACCGCCGGCACTTCGACCAGATGGCCGGCTTCGTCGAGCGGGCCATCGCCGACGGTGCCCGGCCCATCCTCGGGGGAGGGCCCAACGAGGAGCTGGGCGGCCTCTACTTCCGGCCGACCATCCTCGTGGACGCCAAGCCCGGCAGCGAGATCCTCACCGAGGAGGTCTTCGGCCCCGTCCTCACGGTCGAGACGTTCGGCTCCGAGGACGAGGCGGTCCGGCTCGCCAACGCGACCCGGTTCGGCCTCGCGGCCACCCTCTTCACCGGCGACAGCGACCGGGCCGAGCGGGTGAGCGACCGGCTCGACGCCGGGACGGTCTGGGTCAACTGCTTCTTCGTCCGCGACCTCGGCGCCCCCTTCGGCGGCAACGGCAAGTCCGGCATCGGCCGCGAGGGCGGCATCTGGTCCTTCGACTTCTACACCAACATCAAGAACTCGGTCTTCGCCCCGACGGGCTGGACCACCGACAGGAAGGACAGCTGATGGGTGAGGTCGTCGGCGCGGCACTGCTCGCGCACGTTCCCACGATCATGCTCCCGGAGACCATCCGGCGGGAGCTCAACCACGGCGAGGAGACGACCCTCGTCCCGGCGCTCGAACAGCTGCGTCGCGACGTGTTCGACACCCTCGACTACGACACGGTCGTCGTCCTCGACTCGCACTGGGCGACGACGGTCGAGTTCGTCGTCACCGCGCAGCAGCGCCGGGCCGGTCTCTTCACCTCCGAGGAGCTCCCGCGCGGCATGGTCCGCCGGCCCTACGACTTCCCGGGCGACCCCGAGCTGGCGCACCTCATCGCCGCGCAGGGGCCGGCCCACAGCACCTTCATCACGGCCATCGACGACGACTACCTGCCGATCTTCTACGCGACGACCAACCTGTGGGAGTACCTCGGCAAGGGCCTGCCCGACAAGCGCTGGATCTCCATCGGGGTGTGCCAGACGGCCGACACCGAGGACAACCTGCGCCTCGGGCGCGCGCTCGGCGACGCCATCGAGAAGTCCGACCGCAAGGTCGTCCTCATCGCCTCGGGCGCCCTCTCGCACACCTTCTGGCCGCTGCGTCAGCTGCGCGACCACGAGGCCTCGGGGTCCGAGCACATCTTCACCCCGGAGGCCGTCGCGGCCGACGCCCAGCGGATGGAGTGGTTCCGCGAGGGCGACCACGCCCAGGTCCTCGAGACGATGCCGGAGTTCTACCGCTACCGTCCGGAGGCCCGGTTCGGCCACTACCTCATGATGCTCGGCGCGCTCGGCGAGGGCGACTGCACGGCGACCGGCCGGCAGTACGGCGAGTACGAGAACTCCATCGGCACCGGCCAGGTCCACTACTGGTTCGACCGGCCCGAGGAGGGCTTCCCCCGCTCGCGGCGCACCCCGACCGACCCCGAGTACGTCCGGCAGACGGGCGGGCCCGACCTGCCCGCGGCCGGCTGACCCGACCCACGACGAGAGCCGGGCGGCTGGTATGCCGGCCGCCCGGCATACCATTGCCCGGCCCCCAGCCCCCAGGAGCCCTCTCATGACCACGACCGAGTACCGCCGGATCCTCCTCGACGGCAATGCCGTCGACGTCCGCGTCGACGGCGACGAGCTCGTCGCCGGCGACGGCCGCCGCATCGCGATCGCGGACGCGACCCACCTGCCCCCGGTGACGCCGAGCAAGATCGTCTGCGTCCACCTCAACTACCTCAGCCGGGTCGAGGAGCTCCAGACGGCCCTGCCCAAGGCGCCGACGTACTTCCACAAGCCGGTGTCCTCGCTCAACGCCCACGACGCGGCCGTCGTGCGCCCCGAGGGGTGCAAGTGGCTCAACTACGAGGGGGAGATCGCCATCGTCATCGGCCGCACCGCCCGCAACATCGCGCCTGCGGACGCGGGTGACTACATCCGCGGCTACACGGTGGCCAACGACTACGGCCTCCACGACTTCCGCGACACCGACTCGGGGTCGATGCTGCGGGTCAAGGGCGCCGACACGCTGTGCCCCGTCGGGCCGGGCATCGTCGAGGGCTGGGACTTCCGGGGCAAGCGGATCCGCACCCTCGTCAACGGCGAGGTGAAGCAGGACGGCACGACAGACGAGATGGAGTGGGACATGCACTACCTCGTCGCGGACATCGCCCGGACGATCACCCTCCAGCCCGGTGACCTGCTGCTGTCGGGCACTCCCGCGATCTCCCGGACGGTCTACCCCGGCGACGTCGTCGAGGTGGAGGTCGAGGGCCTCGGCACGCTGCGCAACCACATCGTGACGGGCCCCACACCGATCCGCACCGACGTCGGCGCGCAGCCGACGGAGAGCGAGGAGGTGCTCTCGACGGCCAAGGGCGGCGACTGGGAGTTCCGCGGCATCCGCAAGCCGGCACCGCCGCAGCCGTGAACCGACGCCCCGTCATCGCCATGCCGGCTCGGTTCTCCGAGTCGGCCTCCGCCCTGCGATACGGCGCGGAGGTGACCGCACGAGCCCTCGTCGAGGCGGTGTATGCCGCCGGCGGTGAGCCGTTCGTCGTCCACCCGTCCGCGCCGGGGGCGGTCGTCGACCCGAGCGCCGTGGGAGAGCGGCTGGGGTTCGTCGACGGGGTCCTGCTGCCCGGCGGGGGAGACCTGTCGCCCCGCTGGACCGGCGACGAGCTGCACCCGGAGCACTACGACGTGGACGAGGAGCAGGACGCCTTCGACCTCGCCGTCGCCCGATGGGCCCTCGGCACGGGGAAGCCGCTGCTCGCGGTGTGCCGTGGGCTCCAAGTCGTCAACGTGGCCGGTGGAGGGTCGCTCCACGCGCACATGGACGCGGCGACGACCGGCGGGACCGACCACCGGCACCGCGTGCACGTCATCGCCGTCGACCCGACGGCGCCGCTCGCCGAGGTCGTCGGGGGCGAGACGCTGGAGATCTCCTGCTACCACCACCAGTCGATCGACCGGCTCGCCGACGGGGCGGCGGTGTGGGCGCGGGCCGAGGACGGGACGATCGAGGCCGTGGGACGCCCGGCCTCCGGGGGCTGGTTCCTCGGCGTCCAGTGGCACCCGGAGGACACGGCGGGCATCGACCCGCGTCAGGCGGCGATCTTCAGCGCCCTCGTCGAGGCCTCACGGTCCGCCTCTGCCTGAGTCCGGCCTCCCGCCCGACGCGGCCGGTTCGTCTCCGCCTGGCCCGGCCCAGCCGCGCGAGACCGCCAATGCGGCTGCAGCTGCATGAGACTGTCCAATTGGGTCGCATTCATGCAGGGGGTCGGGCGGTCCAGGGGGTCAGGCGGTCCGGGCGGAGGCGTGGTCCAGCGGGTCCACGGGGTCGAGCTCCTCGATCCGCTCGACGATGCACCGCAGGCTCTCGGTCAGCTCCTTGATCCGGCCGTCGGCCAGGTGGGAGACGACGTCGGCCTCCACGGAGTTGAACGCCGGGAAGATGTCCTCCATGAGCCGTCGTCCGTCGTCGGTCAGGGCGAGGTTGATCAGGCGCCGGTCGTGGGTGTCGACGGTGCGGATGATCCAGCCGCGGGCCTCCAGGGTGCGCACCACGCCCGTGAGGGTCGCCTTGGAGATGCCCGCGCTCTCGGCCGCCTGCCAGGTCGGCATGCCGTCGTGGATCCAGACCGACCACAGCACGACGAAGCCCGTCCAGGAGATGTCCCTGTCGCGCAGGACGGTGTTGGTCATGTAGGTGCGGACCGCGTTGGCGGCCCGGTACAGAGACGACAGCGCGTGCATGGCGGTGTAGTCGATGGGCAGGTGGCCCACTCGATCCTCGACAGCCGACTCGGTGTCCCGCAGTGTGATGAACGGCGACATGTCCTCCAGTGTAGAAGAGGGCTCGAAGCCGTCCCAGAGCTGACTCATGGCCGACTCATGTCCGGCTCACGGCACGAGGCGGGCCAGCGAGTGGCCTCCGTTCCACACGACGCCGACCTGGCAGTAGTAGCCCCCGATGATCTCGTCGACGGTGAGCCGGTCGAGCTCCTCGGTGGGGGAGGAGAAGAGGCGGACGTCGACGTCGCCGGTCCAGGCCTGGCCCCGCTCGAACTCGGCGCCCGCGGAGGAGATGAGCTCGTTGTATGCGTCGGGGCTGCCGGCCTCGATGCCGGGCAGGATGCGGTGGTGGGCCATCGCGTGACCGTTGACGAAGCCGTTGGTGTCCGACTCGCCGGTGATGGTGAGGACGGCCTCGGCGAGGCGCCGGTCGCCGGCGGCCAGCGTGGCGCCGAAGACCCCGCCGGGACCGATCTGCGGAGCCCCCTGGCTGAACGGGTGCGGGCGGGTCTGCCACATGGAGCCGAGCTTCTTCGGGTAGCCCTGGTGGATGCCGCGGGCGATGGCGAAGTCCTTGTCGACCCAGATGTAGACGCACCGGGAGTAGGTCGTCCCCTGGAACGAGCAGCGGACGACGACGAACGCCTCCTTGTACTGCGCGCGGACCGGGTCGAGGAGCTCCTCCCGGCTGCCGGAGCACGACTGCCAGTCGGCCCAGATGAGGGCGACCGCGCCGGGGTCCTCCTCGGCGAGCTCGAGGGGCTCGGGGAGCAGCTCCTTGACCCGGGCGGGGTCGGTGCGGTACTCCACGGTCAGCAGGTCTCCGGAGTAGTACCACGGCGGGCTGGGCACGACGCCGGCGGTGCCCAGCCCGGTCCGCGGGTAGAAGAATCCGTTGAGCGCAGCCATGTCCTGGGTCCTTGTCGTCGGCAACGTGATCGTTCGGGTCCGTACGATACCCAAGATCCCGCCGGAGCGAAAGCCTTGTCAGCCGGCGAGTCACCCGATATTGTTCGGACCCGAACGACTAGTGGACATGGAGGTCTACATGGCTCATTTCGACACCTCGGGGCTGGCCGACGCCCAGGCCGAGCTCGTCGCGGCGAACATCGACGTCGTCCGTCTCGGCTACAGCGACATCATCGGCACCGACCGAGGTCGGGACGTCCTGGTCAACCGGTTCAGCCGGACCGTGGGTGGCGGGGTGGCGTTCTGTCGCTCGGTCTACGGCACGACGCCCGGCGGGGATGTCGTCGACATCGGCGGGGGCCTGTCCGACGGGCTGCCCGACATCGTCGCCTTCCCGGTCCTGGAGACCATGCAGCCGGTGCCCTGGGAGCCGGGCGTCGCCCACTGCATCGCCGATGTCTTCAACCCGGACGGCTCCC
This sequence comes from Nostocoides sp., assembly GCA_039812405.1. Classification (GTDB taxonomy): domain Bacteria; phylum Actinomycetota; class Actinomycetes; order Actinomycetales; family Dermatophilaceae; genus Nostocoides. The sequence continues at coordinate 1,525 of JBDIAL010000019.1, read as the reverse complement.
CCTCGGCGGAGAGCCCCCGACAGGTGCTCAAGGAGGTCGTGCGGCAGTTCGCCCAGCTCGGGATGCGGCCGATCTGCGGCCCGGAGCTCGAGTTCTACGTCCTCGAGCAGAGCGCGAGCGCCCCCAACGGCTGGGCGCGATACGGCGAGCAGACCGGCAACGTCTACGTGTCCGGCCTGCGCGGTGACCCCGAGAACGTCCTGCTGTCCTCGCTGCGCCAGCTCGGCGACTACGGCATCGAGGTCGTCGCGGCCAACCACGAGTTCTCCTCCGGGCAGTTCGAGATCAACCTCTGGCACTCCGAGGCCCTCGACTCGGCGGACCGGGCCCACCGGTTCAAGGCCGCCGTCAAGGAGCTGGCCCGTCACCTCGGCAAGCTCACGACGTTCATGGCCAAGCCGTTCAACGACGAGGGCGGCTCGGGCTTCCACGTCCACTTCTCCATGTGGTCCGACGACGACCGTCCGCTCTTCGACGACCCGAGCAGCCCCGACGGGCTCTCCGACTGCGCCCACTGGGCGATCGGCGGGATCCTCCGGCACGCCCCGGCGCTCGCCGCCCTGGCCAACCCGACGATCAACTCCTACAAGCGGTTCGGCCCCAACACGCTGGCGCCGTGGCTCATCGACTGGGGGCTGGACAACCGCTCGGCCATGGTGCGCATCCCGCCGGAGCGCGGGGGCGCGAGCCGACTCGAGCTGCGGCTCGGCGACGCCAGCGCCAACCCCTACCTCATCACCGCGGGGCTGCTGGCCGCGGCATACCTGGGGGTGCGGGAGCAGGACGACCCGGGCGAGGCGCTCGTCGGCTACGGCTACGACCCCGAGCGCTCCCCGATGCTGCCGACCCACCTCGACGAGGCCCTCGACGCGCTCGAGGCCGACACCGCGATGACCCAGGTGCTCGGGGAGACCTTCGTCGAGACCTTCGTCGCCTACAAGCGCGACGAGCTCCGCCGCTTCCGGTCCTACATCACCGACTGGGAGTTCACCGAGTACACCTACCACCTCTGACCAGCCCTCGACAGGAGACACCGAGACACCATGACCGAACCGACACCTGTGCCACTCGACGAGGTCGACCTCGCCGACATCGACCGGTTCGCGGCCGAGGGCGGCCCGTGGGGGATGTTCCACACCCTGCGGACCGAGGACCCCATCCATTGGAACGACGAGTCGGACGCGAGCGGCTTCTGGGCCGTCACCCGGTACGACGACATCTGGTCGGTCGAGAGGGACCCCGAGACCTTCACCTCCGAGGAGTTCGTCAACCTCGAGGAGGTCGCCCCCGAGCTGCGGGACGCCCGGCGCTCGATCCTGGAGACCGACGGGCCGCGTCACCAGGCGCTGCGGTCGCTCATCCAGCGCGAGTTCAGCCCGCGCAACCTCATGCGCAACTACGAGGCGTTTCTGCGCGAGCTGACCAGGCAGACGATCGACGCGGCGCTGGAGAAGGAGGAGTTCGACTTCATCGAGGAGATCAGCGCCGACCTGCCGATCCAGGTCCTCGCCCGGCTGCTCGACGT
>JBDIAL010000018.1:0-32268 GCA_039812405.1 Nostocoides sp. | reverse complement strand
TCCGCTCACGCCACGTAGTACGCGGCTCGGGACGGTGTCAGAGGGGTGCGTCCGGCCATGGCGTCGGAGATCTTCTCGGCCATCATCACGATCGGCGCGTTGAGGTTCGCCGTGACCTCCGTCGGCATGATCGACGCATCGACGACGCGCAGGCCGGCGACGGCCTTGACCCGACCCTCGGGGTCGACGACGGCGTCGTCGTCGACACCCATCCGGCAGGTGCCGCACCCGTGGTAGGAGGTGTTGAGCGCGTGCCGGAGGAACGCCTCGATCTCACGGTCGGTCGTGACGTCGGGTCCCGGGTTGAGCTCGCCGTGCAGGTAGGGTCGCCACGCCGCCTGGTCGACCAGGGCGCGGGCGAGGCGGACGGCGGCGACGAGGTCGACGACGTCCTGGCGCTCGGACAGGTGGTTGAACGTGATCCGCGGGTTGCTCCGGGGGTCGGCCGACCGCAGCGTGACGTGCCCGCGGCTCCGCGGACGGGAGAGGTCCGTCCAGAACTGGAATCCCGGGACCGGGACGAGCTTGCGCCCCCTCAGCTGCCGGGTCAGGGGGAGGAACTCGAGCTGGACGTTGGGGTATGCCATGTCGTCCCGGGTCCGCAGGAAGGCGCCGGCCTCGAAGAAGTTGGTCGTCCCCAGGCCCTTGCGACGGACCAGCCAGTCGGCGGCCAGCCGGGCCTGACCCAGCGGGCCGAGCTCGGAGGTGAGGGAGTCCTCCCGGCTGGAGGAGAACTGGACGTCGACACCCGGGTGGTCCTGGAGGTTCCTGCCGACCTGCGGCACGTCGGCGACGACGTCGATGCCGAGGCGGCGGAGGTCGTCGGCCGGCCCGATCCCGGACAGCATGAGCAGCTTGGGGGAGCTGAAGACACCTCCGCAGAGGACGACCTCCCGTGAGCAGCGCAGGATCCCCTCGTCCGTGGCGACGCCGACGGCGGCTCCGTTCTCCACGACGATCCGCGTGACCGGCGTGGAGGTCGTGACGGTGAGGTTGCCCCTGGACATCGCCGGCCGCAGATAGGCCTGTGCCGCGCTCCACCGCCGACCGTCGTGGATGAAGGACTGGGCGATGTGGCCACCCTCCTGCCGGTAGCCGTTGTGGTCCGGTGTCACCTCGAAGCCGGCCTGCTCCACCCCGCGCAGGAACGCGTCGTAGAACGGGTGCTTGGCCTGCGCCCGGCTGATCCGCAACGGTCCACTCCCGCCGCGCCACGCGTCCGCCCCGCCGGCGAACGTCTCCATCCTCTTGAAGTAGGGCAGACAGTGGGCGAAGTCCCAGTCGCCGAGCCCCTGGGCAGCCCAGCCGTCGTAGTCGAGGGGGTTGCCCCGGTTGAAGATCATCGCGTTGATCGACGACGTCCCGCCGAGCAGCCTGCCCGCCTTCTGGTCGATGACCCGGCCGTCCAGGTGCGGCTCCGGGCCGGCCTCGAACCCCCACTGGATGCGCTTGTTCTGGTAGACGAACGGCAGCGCGGCCGGCATGGCGAGGAGGGGGCTGCGGTCGTGGCCGCCGGCCTCGACGAGCAGGACCCGGGTCGTGGGATCCTCGCTGAGGCGCGCCGCGACGACGCACCCGGCAGAGCCCGCTCCCACGACGATGACGTCCCATTCGGTCTGCGCAGGCACTGTGATGTCCATCCCTCCACGACAGTGGTTCAGTGGGCAACGAACCTAGGTCGCATCTCGGTGTCCGCGCACTCGTCGGCCGGTGAAAGTTCGGGCTCCGACGTTCGACCCTCGTCGAATCGACAGGCCGGATCTTCCTACCGCCGCGTGTGCCCCCGGTGGCAGCGTCGTCCCTACGCTCGTCCAGCATCCGCCGACCGGAGCCGTCGCCTCATGGGAGAGAGAAGGTCGAAGCACCATGACATCGCAGACCGGGGAGGACAGCGCCCGGCCGGACGCCGCATACGACGTTCTCGTCATCGGCGGCGGGGTGATGGGCAGTGCCACGGCCTGGCACCTCCTCGCCGCCGAGCCCGGCCTGGCCGTGGCGGTCGTCGAGCCCGACCCCACGTATGCCGCAGCCGCCTCCTCCTTCGCCAGCGGCGGTGTGCGCCAGCTGTTCTCGCGACCGGAGAACGTCCTCATGTCCCGCTACACCCACGAGGTCATCGCCGGCTGGGCCGACTGGGCAGCACCGGACGGCCCGGCCGACCCGGCGGAGGCGCCCGACCTCGGCTGGCACCAGAACGGGTACCTGTTCATCACCGAGCCCGACCTGTCGGACCAGCTGCGGGCCGACTTCGAGCAGCAGGTGGCACTCGGCGTGGAGGCGATCTGGCTGGAGCCGGACGACCTGGGCGAGCGCTACCCGCTCATCGCAACCGAGGACCTCGGGCCGGCCGTCCTCTCCCCGCGCGACGGATGGCTGACCCCGTCGGCGTTCCTCGGGGGGCTCGTGCGGCGCGCGCGGCGTCTGGGCGCGGCATACATCCGCGACCGGGTGGTGACGATCGAGCGCGACGGCCGCCGGGCGACCGGCGCGACCCTGGCGTCGGGAGCGGCGGTGTCGGCCGAGCACGTCGTCAACGTCGCCGGGGTGTGGGGTCCCGAGCTGTCGCGGCAGATCGGGCTCGACGTGCCGGTCGAGCCGATGAGACGTTTCGACCACTATCTCGAGTCACCCCTGCTCTTCGCCGACTATCCGTTCATCAAGGACCCGCAGGGTCTCGCGATCCGCCCGGAGGGCCCGGGGTTCACGGCGGGCATGGTGGACTTCTCGACACCGGGAGGCTGGGACCTGTCGATCGACACCTCGTGGTTCGAGGAGGTCGTCTGGCCGGCGCTCGTCGAGCGCGTCCCGGATGCCGACCGGGTGCGGCTCGTGTCGACCTGGTCCGGTCACTACGACCAGAACCGGCTGGACGGACAGATGATCCTGGACCGGTGGGACGAGCTGGACAACTACTACGTCGCGACCGGGTTCTCCGGCCACGGCCTCATGCACGCGCCGGCCGTCGGTCGCGCGCTGGCCGAGCTCATCCTGCACGGTGAGTTCCAGACCCTCGACCTGACCCGGATGGGCCTGGCCAGGGTCCGGGAGGGTCGCCCCTATCGCGAGCTGACGATCCGCTGAGTGCCGGGGCGCTCCCTGGCAGGCCTCACGCCGTGTCTCGGTAGGCCGCGAGCCAGAGTGCGGGCTGCAGGTGCGTCCGGGTCCGCCCGTCGAGGACGTCGACGCCGGTGAGCTCCCGGATCCGGCGGAACCGGTAGTAGAGCGTCGTCCGGTGCACGTGCAGCTCCGCGGCGGCTGTCGCGACATCGCCACCGTTGTCCAGGACGACGCGCGCCGTGCTCACCAGGTCGTCGCGGGACTGCGCGGCCAGGATCGCCGCTGCCGGATGCACCGAGCCCGGTGTGACCGACTCCGGCGCCTCGACGACGAGCCGCCAGAGGCCGAGGTGATCCCAGGTCGGCGGGTCGAGTCGGGCTCCAGCCCTGACCGCACGCGCGGTCAGGGCCGCGCGACGCACCGCCTCGCCCAGCTGCACCAGAGGCACCGGGGTCCCGCTCGTCGCGAGACGGGGGGTCCGTCCGACGACGTGCAGGGACATGCCTGCCGGCAGCGGCCACCCCCCGGACACTCCGGGACAGCTCACCTGGACGAGGACGTCGTGCGGCACCTGGTGCAGCCTGGCCAGCTCCCGGGCGGCGTCCTCGTCGGGCCCTCGCAGGAGGGCGTCCACCTGCTCGTCCTGCATGAGCCGCACCTGCTCTGCCGTCCTGCGATCCTGCCCGAGGACTCGGGCCGCCAGCGCCGCGCACTCCGTCGCGGGCGGCAGGCTGTCCATCGTGATCGACTCGTCCGGATCCAGGATCCAGAGCATCCCGAGGAACCGGCCGTGCTGACGGACGGGGACGCACCACCGTGGCCACATGCCCACCTCCGGCATCGCCGGAGTGTGGACCGGGATGCTGACCCGGTCCAGGTGGAAGCGCTGGACGATCGCGGCGACCGGAGGGGGGACCTCGCGGTTGAGGATGGTCTTCAGGCGCGTGGGATCGACCGCTCCGCGAGTGCTCCACCACACGGGATGCTGCACATCGTCCTCGATGAGGACGGATCGGTCGTATGCCGCTGCCAGGGCGTCAACCGCGCTCTGGACGTCCGCGCTGGTGGCCATGACACTCCCTCGTCCCCGCTGGCGCCGCCGCCGGTCTGCCTTCGACAACAGTAGAAGATCGGCGCGGCCGATCTCGCCACCCGCGTGAAGCGGTCGTCCGGCCCGACACGTCACCTGAGGGGCGCCGGCTGCGACGTGAGCTGAGCCGCGCAGTCTCCCCGGCCACGGTCGTGGACGCGGCTATCGGCTTCGACAGCCGGACCGGCAATCGGTGGCGTGGCACTGGTTCCGGGTATGCCGTCGAGCACGGATCATGGTCCGGCGCCATGTCGTCGGCGGCCATTGCCGGTCCGGCTGCAGGAGGCCGAAGACAGGCCGATGCCGCGGCCCGCCCGCCGGGCGGCGTGGAGGATCAGGGTCGGTGCTGGAAGCCGGAGGCGGGCGTCACGTGGGGGAGGAGGCGCTCGTCGGGGCCGTAGTCCGACCGCGGGTGGAAGTACAGCCGCGGGACGTCCTCGAGCCGCCGCAGCCGATCGTCGTACCGGGCGAGGATGGCGGCCCGCTCGGCCTCCTGAAGCTTGCCGGGGGTGTGGGTGGCGAACGGCTGGAGGACGTCGAACCCGCTGTAGCGCAGCAGCCCGTTGTGGACCGGCCACAGCACGTCGAGCAGCGCCCCGTCGATGCCGTCGGGGGCGTAGGTCTCGGCCGAGGTCCCCGTCGTCACCGAGACCATGGCGCTCTTGCCGCTGAGCAGGCCGGTGTCGTACTTGTGCCCGGGCAGGTAGGCGAAGCCGCGGGTGAAGACGCGGTCGGCCCAGCCCTTGAGGATGGCCGGCATCCCGAACCACCACATGGGGTACTGCAGGATGAGCAGGTCGGCTCGGGCGAGCTTGTCCTGCTCCGCGGCGATGTCCGGGGAGAGGCTGTCGTGGCGGTGGGCCCACGTCTGCTCCCGGTCGATCCGCAGGTATGCCGGGTCCTCCCGGGTCGCGTAGTCGTCCGCGTCGGCCACGGGCTTGAACCGCATGGCATACAGGTCGCTGACCTCGACCTCATGGCCGGTGGCGGTCAGCGTGTCGACGGCTTGCCGGGTCAGCGCGCCGTTGAAGGAGGCGGGCTCGGGGTGGGCATGGACGACGAGGACATGCATGGCGGCTACGCCTTCGGGGCCGGAGCGGACCGGGCCATCAGCATGACACCCGCCTGGTCGGCGGTGTCGAAGTAGACGAAGCCGGACCGGTCGGCGCGTTGCCCCCGGATGAGGACGTCGAGGCCGAGGGCGGTGCCCTCCGCCGCAGCCGCGTCGACGTCGTGGTCGAATCCGAGGGTCAGCGCTCCCGGGCCGTGCTCGTCGAGGAGCCGGCGGTGAGGGAAGTCCCGCGCCGACGGCTGACAGAGCTGGAGCTGGAGGTCGCCCAGGGCTGCCGCCCGGTAGCGCAGGAGGTGGAAGGCCTCGTCGTCGGGGCTCTGCAGGGTCTCCAGGTCGCCGAACGGCGGGACGTGGACCCACGGGCCGATCCCGACGGACTCGTAGAACGCCTGGGTGGCGTCGAGGTCCTCGACGACGATGCCGACATGGTGGAGGCGACGGAAGGGTCCGGTCCCCTCTGGCCGCGCGGCCGGCCCGGTGCCCTGCCGCGTGCGGCGGGCGAGGAGGACGACGCCCGCCCGTTCCGCGGTGTCGAAGTAGACGAACCCGCTGCCGTCCTCGCGCTGCCCGCGCATCAGGGGCGTCACGCCTGATTGGGCCGCCAGGTCCACCGCGGACGCGACGTCGTGCTCGAACCCGAGGTGGAAGACACCAGGACCATGGGTGTCGAGGAACCGGCGCTGGGGGCAGTCCAGCTCGGGAGGCTGGCAGAGCTGCAGCTGCAGGTTGTCGAGCTCGGTGACGCGGTAGGACATCTGGTGGAACGCAGTGGGGTTGGGGACGTGGAGATCGGTGTACTCGGTCAGCGGGGGGTACTCGCTCCAGGGGCCGATGCCGATCGACTCGTAGAAGGCCTGGGCGGCGTCGATGTCGGGGACGACGAGGCAGACGTGGTGCGGCTGGTGGAAGGGGGCGTCCATGGCTGGACGCTAGGCGCAACGGTCCCCGCTCGTCTTCGGCGCCCGCTCGGAAGTCCACGGTGCCGAGTTCGACAAACGTCGGAATGTGCGGGACAGCCGAGGTCACGGCCCGCAGGTCTGCCGGATCTGGGCGGCGGTGCCGGGCCCGCACCGACCCTGAGCTGCGGCCCCCGGACGGGGTGAGGGCCCACGCGGAACGTGTGCGCTGCGCACACAGCTGTGTGCACAGGGCACGTATTTCTGGACCACCAGGACATCGAGCCTGAGCACGCCGCCACGAGTCGAGGTATGCCCGACCCGCCACGTGGCGTGTTCTTACCTCGACCCACCAGCGCGTCTGGCCGTCCGAGGTAAGAAAAGTACGGGAGAGAGTGCCCCATTACCTCGACTCCCCAGAGGGGTCGCTGACGTCTGACTTCAGGTCGACACATGACGTGTTGCGGTGGCCCCTCGTGGAGTCCACGAGGGGCCACCGCAAGACGAGAGGACCTCAGCGGGCGACCAGGTCGTGCAACGGTGCGCCGGGGTGGACGACGGTGAGGTAGCCACCGCCGGTCAAGGGGGTGGGCACGCTCAGCGTGCGGGTGAGCCGGCGGGTGGCGGTGTCGACGACGCTGATCCGCCCGTCTCCGCCGTTGGTGACGAAGGCGGTGCGGCCCGCAGGGTCCAGGGCGGTGAAGTGGGTCTGGGTGCCGGTCGTGGGGACGCCGGCGACCGGCCCATGGGTGGAGGACGGCAGCGCCACGGTGCCGACGATGCGTCCATAGGTCGGTGAGGCCGGCGCGGCGTCCATGAGCGTCAGCGCGTCGCCGTCGGGGCTGATCGTCGACAGCGCGGCATACCGGTCGGACATGGCCAGCCGTCCGGCCAGGCCGTCGGGCATCCGCACGAGGCGCGAGGTGAAGGCGACGGTGTCGACGAGGTTCACGTCATTGCGCGTGTCGGCCCACTCGGACGGGCTCAGGCCGGTGTCCTCGGCGACGCCACCCCACACCGTCCGCTCGTCCGAGGCGAGTCGAGGGCGGTAGCTCTGCACGACGTTGCGCGTCGGGGAGTAGGCGACACTGCGTGGCGAGCCCAGCGTCGCCCCTGAGATGGCCGCCCCGTCGAAGCCGTCGGCGGTCGTGCTGAAGACGGCGTCACCCCGGCGGGACACGACGGGCCCGTGGGTGCCGACGCCGACCGGCGCGGTGCTGGTGACCCGAAGCGGCTTGTCCGCCAGCACCCGGGCCAGCGGCGTGGAGCGGAACTGGCCGCCCGTGGTCCACACGACCTGGAGGGGATGCCCGGCGAGGTAGACCTGGGTCTCCGCCACGGTGCCGCTGGAGTCCGGGGCGACCGGCACCCGGACCTGGTGGGCGACGAACGTGCGAAGGTCGACGACGGTCACGGGGGTCGAGCCCGCGTCTGCCTCCCCGGAGAAGACGACGTACCGCAGGCTGGGGTCGGCGGCGAACCACGTCGCGCCGTCCCAGTCCTGCCCAGGGATGTCGGCCCGGTCGACGATCTGGGGCCGGCCCCGGCCGTCGATCCGGATGGCGTCGAGCCGCGCCTTGGCGTCGTCGATCACCAGGAGGCGCCCGTCCGGCAGCGCCAGGCTGCCCGCGTGGGCCGAGACCTGGATGTCGTCGAGCGTGCCGGTGCGCTTCAGGTCCGAGGTCCGGTAGACGTGCAGGGCCTGTGCCGTCGGGTCCGCGGCGACGAGGTACTCGACCGTGGACAGGGGCGCCGCCGTGGCGGTCGGCAGCAGGAGGAAGGGCAGGAGGAGGGAGAGCAGCGCTCCGAGCAGGAGGGTGCGGATCCGTCGTCGTCGGGGGGATCGGTGAGGAGTCATGGTCGAGGACCGTACTGAGAATGATTCTCAGTTGCAACCTGAATGGATCGCCGGATCGGTCGCGCGGACGACGGGACGATCCGAGTTGCCTCGCCTCTCATCTGATGATAATGATTATCATTCGTAACCTGTTTGAGAGGAGCTCACCGCATGCCTGGACTGCACGCGCGGGATGGACGGGGCCGGGCCACGCCGGCCTACCTGGTCACCGGTGTCGACCCGGTGGCGATGGCGGCCACGACGATGGGTCTGCAGTGGGACCTGGCGGACGCGGTCGTGGTCTCCCACCGCATCGATGTGGCTGCCGGGCGACTGGAGCGGACGGTCAGCGACATCACGGGTCTCCTGGAGCGGCAGGTGTTCGACCTGGCCCACGCCTGCGTCACCTGCGCCGTGCGGGAGGACATCGTCCCCACCCTGCGTCGGCTGGCCGCCCTGGGCCGCTGGCGCGCGATCATCGCGCGACTTCCCCTGGCTGCCGAGGCCCTGCAGGTATGCCGCGTGCTGGACCTGGAGGGGGACCGTGAGGTCCGCGTCGCGGCCGTCGTCACGGCTCTCGACGGACCGTCCCTGGCCGAGACGCTCACCGGCGACGCCCTCCTCGCCGAGCTGGAGCGGCATACGGCGCTGGAGGACCGCCGTGGTCTCGCCGAGACGGCCGGTGCCATGGTGGAGTATGCCGACCTGGTCACCGTCCACGGGACGGCCGACGTCGACGCGCTCGGGCTCGTGCGGACCCTGGCCCGGCCCACTGCCCTCGTCGCACCGGACGGGGTGACGCTGCCGGTCGCCCGGTTGACGGCCGGGATCCACGTCCATGCCGACACCGAGGCCTGGGTCGCCGAGACCCGGCGGCTGGACCTGCCGCCCACCGCCTCACCGGCGGTGTGGCAGCTCGACCTGCGCTCCAGCCTCCCCTTCCATCCCGACCGGCTGCACGAGCGGCTGCAGGGGATCGGTGCCGGCCCGCACCGGTCCCGCGGGTGCTTCTGGCTGCCCTCGCGCCCGGCCCAGGTGTGCGCCTGGGACGGGGCGGGCGGTCAGGTGAGCATTGGCGCGGCGGGTCCCTGGGGCGCGGCCGCGCGGCATACCAGACTGGTCGTCACCGGCCTGTCGGCGCTGACCGGCATCGGCGAGCGCGACGCCATCCGAGCGGCCTTCGAGCAGGCCCTGCTGACCACGGCCGAGGTCGACGCGCGACCGGTCTCCTGGAACCGGCTCGTGGACGGCTTCGAGCCGTGGCTCGGTGCCATCCGCTTCGCCGCCTGACGGGCCTGCGAGCCGGCCAGACGGGTGATTCCCGGTGGAGCTGGTGACCGGAGACGGTCAGGGGGTGCCGAACCCCTCGTGGGGAGGATGACCCCAGCCCGGGCTCGGGTCATCCTCCCCACCAAGGAGGCTCAGGCCTCCCTGGTGGGGGCCAAGTCGGAGGCCCCCACCAGGTCGAGGTATGCGGAGAGGTCGAGGTATGCGGAGACCACCGCAAGGACATCGCATACCTCGATGCAGCCCAGCCCTCAGCCGGTCGAGGTATCCGGAGACCAGCGCGCGGCCATCTGTCGCGCGCACCCGGGAATGCCTGATCTAGCCGACGGGCCTGCGGGTGTCCGCGGCTGCGATGCGTCCGGCCCGACGGCTGTTGGCGACGACCGCCAGGCTCGAGGCGTTGTGCAGCACCGCCGCGAGGACCGGCGACAGCGAGCCGGCTGCCCCCAGCGCCAGCCCCGTGGCGTTGACGGCGATGGACATCCCGTAGTTCTGCCGCACCACTCCGACAGCGGTCCGGCCCAGATCGCGCAACCGGACCAGCGCCCACAGGTCGTCCCCGGCCAGCGCGACGTCCGCCGTCTCCACGGCGACGTCCGTGCCGGAGATCCCCATGGCGATGCCGACATCGGCGGCGGCGAGCGCCGGCGCGTCGTTCGTGCCGTCGCCGACCACGGCGACGACATAGCCCGCCTCCCGCAGCCCGGCGACGATGCGCTCCTTGTCGTCGGGCATGGTCTGGGCGTGCCACTCGGTGATGCCGAGCTCGGCGGCCACGGCCGCCGCGGTGCCCGGTCGGTCGCCGGTGAGCATGACGATCCGGCGCACGCCGTCGGCGCGCAGCGCCTCCAGCACCGCTGTCGCCTCCTCTCGCACGGTGTCCCGCAGGCTGACCAGGCCGACCAGGGTGGCGTCGACGGCCAGCAGCAGTGGGGTCTCCGCCTCCCGCGAGAGGCGCTCGACCCAGGAGAGCGCCTCGTCGCCCAGGTCGACGTCCTGGTCCGTGAACAGCTCCGGGGTGCCGAGCAGCAGGGTCCGGCCGTCGGCCTGGGTCCGCATCCCCAGTCCGAGGAGCACCTCGCACTCCTCGTGGGGTGGGATGGTGATGTGCCGTTCCTCGGTCGAGCGGATGACGGCCTGGGCCAGCGGGTGGTTGGAATGGATCTCGGAGCTGGCGGCATACGCGAGGATCTGCTCCGGCTCCCAGGCCTCGTGGAACGAGACGACGTGGGTGACGACCGGGCGGCCCGTCGTCAGCGTGCCGGTCTTGTCGAACACGACGGCGTCGACCCGTCCGGCGGCCTCCAGGTGGGACCCGCCCTTGATGAGGACCCCGCGCCGGGCCCCGGCGCCGATCGCCGCGCTGATCGCGGTCGGCGTGGACAGGCCGACCGCACAGGGACAGGCCACCAGCAGCATCGTCATCGCCCGACGGACATCCCGGGTCACCAGCAGCGTCGCCCCGGCCAGGGCGAAGGACAGCGGCACGAAGCGCCGGCTGAAGGTCTCGCCGACGGTCTGGATGGGTGCCCGGTCGGCCTGCGCCTGCTCCAGCCTGGTGAGGATCCGGCCGACGGCGGTGTCCGGGCCGACCGCCTCCGCGCGGACGACCACCCGCCCGCGGACCAGGACCGACCCGGCGTGCACCTGGTGGCCTGCCTCGACGGCCACCGGAAGCGGCTCCCCGGTCAGCGCCGACTGATCCACCAGACCGGTGCCGTCGACGACGAGGCCGTCGACGGGCAGCGCGATGTGCTCGTGGACGACGACCTCGTCGCCCACGTGCAGCGTCCTGATGTCCACGAGCTGCTCGGTCCCGTCCGAGTGGCGCACCCACGCCTGCGTCTCGGCGCCGGTCAGCAGGTCGCGGATGGCCCGGCGGGTGCGGCGCAGGGTGAGGTCCTGCAGGTACTCGCCGATGTTGAGCAGCCACAGCACCGTGAGGGCGACGACGTTCTCACGCAGGACGAGACTGGCGACCGTCGCCGCCGACACGAGCAGGTCGGTGCCGGCGCCACGTCGGCGGCCGAGCGAGCGCACCGCCCCCCGCAGGAACGGGTAGCCGGTGAAGACGGTCACGCCTGCGGCCACCGTGCGGCTCGACGCACCGAGCATCGGCGGCCGGCGCAGGCCGTAACGCCGGAGCCCGAGCAGGACCAGCGCGGCCCCGCCCACGGCGATGCGGATCAGCTCGGCGCTGGAGACGTCCTCCGAGGCGGGCAGACGATCGACCGGCCCGTCCCGCGGCTCGGTGAGCGGCCGTCGGATCGCCGCCTCGACCCCGTCCCGGTCGACCCCCTCCGTCGTCCACACGACGACCGACCCGGTGCGCGGGAACGCCTGTGCGGCCAGGACGCCCTCGACCGTGCGCAGCGCGTCCTCGACGCCGACCGCGCGCGACCACGACCCCCGCAGGGCCGGCACTGCATATCGGGTCCGCGCGCCGGTGCGGGACAGCGTGACCAGATCGCTCACGGTCTGCACCCGTCAGTGGCTGTGACCACCGGCCGGCGAGGTCGGTGCGGGACGTGGGGGCTCCCCGACCCGCTCCCGGGCCTCGGCCAGGACGTCGGCCGCGGCCAGGCGGGCGAGCTCGGCGCCCGCCTCCACCGAGCGCGCCCCACGCAGGCCCCATGCGGTCGCGGTGACCAGGTTGGCGCGGGACAGCACCGACCCGTGCCACCGCTTCACGCCGTCCACCACGAGCACACCGACGACGCCGGTGACGACCGTCGACGTCGCCTTCCCTACCAGGGGTGCATGCATCCAGACCAGCTCCTCGCTCCAACGAATCTGGGATTCATATTCATTAGCGAGGGCAACGTACCATCGACGGGTCGGCTCCTCGTCGGAGGGGGTCGGCCTCCTCCGAGCGGCCTCCTCCGAGCGGAGGGACGTCCACGGCGAGCCTCATGACCTGAGCGCGTCGCGGATCGCCACGGTGACGTCGTCCTCGGCGAGGAGGTCGCTGCCGACGCCGACGGCGAGGGCTCCGGCATCGAGCCAGTCTGCGACGTGCCGCAAGGGGATGCCGCCGGTCGGGACGATGCGGCTGCCCGGGGCGATGGCGAGGAGACTTCGCAGGTATTTCGTGCCGCCGACGTGGGCGGGAAAGAGCTTGGCGATCCCACGGCTCGCGGCGGACAGGATCTCGGCGACGGTCATTCCTCCCTCCATGAGGGGAAGGCGTCCGGCGACGTGGTCGCGGACGGCGGGCACGGGGCAGGGCGACACGAGGAAGTCCGCGCCCGCCTCCATCGCCTGGCGCGCGTGCTCGACGGACAGGACCGTGCCCACCCCGACGGTGCGCCCATGGTGGGCCTGGCGCACGCGAGCGAGTGCCTCCTGCCAGCCCGGTGTCGTGGTGGTCAGCTCCACGACCGAGAGTCCGCCGTCGAAGCACCTCCCGGCGGCGGCGACCGCCGCACCAGGAGTCCTGGTGCGCAGGACGGGGATGATCCGCGCGCGGCGGACCTGGTCGACGAAAGGGTCGGAAGGGCCGGTGTCAGGGGTGGACATGGAGGTCTCCTTCGTCGTCGTCGAGCTGTTCGAGCGCGGCCTCGTCGAGGTCGGTCTCGTGATCGCCGAGGACCTGGAGGACGCTGGAGGCGAGGGCGTGCCCCCACCGGAGTGCGGTGGCCGGGTCGCGACTCTTGTGCCGGGCTGCCAGGTAGCCGGCCGCGAAGGCGTCGCCGGCCCCGACCGGCTCCACGACCTCGACGACGGGGGCCGGCTCTCGGTAGACGCGGTCACCGACGAAGGCCACGGCGGCGCGGGGGCCGTCCTTGATGACCAGCTCCGCGGGCTGAGGCAGGAGGCGGCGCACGTCGTCGTGGGTCGTCGTGCCCCAGACCGCGGCGGCCTCGTCGAGACCGACGAAGACGATGTCCGCCCGTCGGGAGAGGTCGCGCAGGAGATCGCCCGCCTCGACCGGACTCCACAGGGCGGCCCGGTAGTTGACGTCGAAGGAGGTGCGGAACCCCCGTCGGGTGAGCAGGCTTCCCACCAGATGACGACAGTCCTTCGACAGGGCGGGGGTGATCCCGCTGAGGTGGACGTGACCGACACCGGTGGTCGCGGCCTCGGGTATCTCACGGTAGGCGGTGGCCGCCGACCCCTTGCGGTAGTAATGGACCGTGGTCGAGGCGCCGAGGGGATCCTTGAGGTAGATGCCGGTTCTCCGGGTCGGGTCCTCCTCGAGGTACCGAGCGTCCACGCCGCCCTCCTCCAACGTGCGTCGGAGCCGGGCGCCCAGCGGGTCGGCCCCCACCCGTCCCGCGAACCGGGTGGGAACGCCCAGACGGGCCAGGTGGAGGGCGACGTTGAGCTCGGCACCGGCCTCGGAGACATGGAGCTGCGCCGCGTCGTTGAGGGACATCCCGCCCAGCGGGGTGAGTGAGATGAGGGCCTCGCCCACGCACAGCACCGTGCTCATGACGGGCTTTCCGGCAGGGCCCGGTCGGCGGCCGCGTCCATCGCGGCCGCGACGGCGTGCAGGGCCAGTCCCTGCCCCCACAGCTGCGGCCGGTCGTCGCGGATGACGCTGTAGCCGAACGGCACGAGCTGGAGGACCGTGCCGGCGCTCACTCGGGTGAGGTGCCCGTCGTCGACGTATGCGAGCGCCCCCGCGACAGCGCGCCAGCCGGCCTGGCGGACCTCGCCGGGCAGGCCGTGAAGGACCCGGGAGGCGCGCAGCATGGCGGCGCCGATGCCGGCGGCGGCCGAGGTCTCGAGGACGCCGGCGTTCTCCGGCTGGTCGTCGACGAGGACGCTCCACACGCCGTGCTCGGGCTGCCGCTGTGCCAGCGCCGGCAGTGCCCCCTGAAGTCGCGCGGCGATCCGGTCGACCGTCGTGGCGTCTGCGAGGTGCGGGTGGGCGGCGGCGAGCTCGAGGTACTCCACGCCGCTGAGTGTCATCCATGCGTTGGCGCGGCCCCAGAAGCAGCGTACCGCCCTGCCCCGGTGCGATCCGTGGACGAACAGCTGGGTCTGCTCGTCCTGCAGGATCTCGGCGTGAGCGAGCCACTGGTCGCCGAACTCCGCGACGAGTGCGCGGTCGTCACGGGCGACGCCGAGCCGCCCCAGGAACAGCCCGCCCATGAAGACGGTGTCCGCCCAGACGCCCTCGCGCCAGTGCTCGATCGCACCGTTGGGGTCTCGGGTCAGGGCCCCGGGCGTCCGAATCCAGTCCAGCAGGCGGTCGGCGAGGGCCATCGCGGCGGGACAGCCGTCCAGGACGGCCGCGGTCCCCGGGCCCACGTTGTTGATGTGGTCGAGGGACAGCGGGGCGGCGGCCCGCTCGTCGACCCATCGGTGCACTCGCTCGGGGAAGGGCCGTCCGGCAGCCTCGGCGAGTCGCACCATGCCGAGCAGGCACACGCCCTCGCCCCAGAACATCTCAGGCAGCCCGTCGGACCAGGTGCGATCGGCGATGCGGTCCCCGAGCCGGAGGAGTGCCGCAGGGGTCAGCCGCTCCGGTGGGAGCGGCCGCCGGGGTGGAGCGGCCAGGAGGCTCGAGGTGAGGTCTTCACCGGCCATCGGGGCCTCCGATCATCTGGGTCACGCTGCTTCGAGGCTCGGTTCGTCGGGCGTTCACGTAGTCCAGGACGAGTCGCTCGCCATGCCACTCGACGACGAGCTCCTCGGCACCGAATGCCTGTGTGGTCGCGGGGTTGTCCAGGTGCGGCGGGGTCTCGAGGTGCCCGTCGGGTCCCAGACCCGCAGCACGGTCGTCGACGGTGAAGGCTCCCGACCACGAGAGCTCGAGGCGGCGCCCGTCGAGGGTGGTCCAGGCCACGCTGGGGTCGGCACCGTCCCGGCCGAAGTCGGGCTCGCCGAGCGAGGCGACGAACCCGTCGAAGGTCGCGATCGTGGCCGCCCGGCTCACGACGACCACGTATTGGCGCCCGTGCTCGACGGGCCACCAGCACTGTCGGGCCTCGTCGCCGGTGCGTTGTGGCCGGAACCCGCCTGCCGTCGCGACGGCGACATATCCGTTGCCCACGCGGCCGGCCAGCCAGGGGCCGTGCTGACGCCACTCGTCGAAGAGCTCGGCCGGGAACCACAGGTGCGTGCTGCCGATCCAGTCGTCGTCTGGGATGCGGTGCAGGACCAGGAGGGTGTCGCGGTCCTGGTGGACCCGAGGCAGGACCCGCTGGCCGGCCCAGCTGTTGGGACGCGCCGACGAGCCGATGGTCGAGGCGGCCGGATGGGTGGCGAAGACCTGCACCTCGGACCCGAGGGTGGCCCCCCAGATGTGCTCCTGGAGGCCGGGCAGGCCGGACCGGTAGTCCTGGACGCTGGACAACATGGCGTCCGGGGTCCGCCACACGCGCAGGTCGGAGTCGTAGGGCCTCGCGAGCAGGTCGTGGTGAGGACGATAGCCGCCTCGGTAGACCTGTCGGCCGGACCACTCCTCCGGCTGTTCGCGGGCGACCGCCCGGACGACGGGCGGGATGGTGTAGAGCCCCGCCGTGGCCAGAGCGGTGGCGGGCAGGGTCGCCTCGTTGAGGGTGCCGAGACCGCAGAGCAGCCACATGATGGGGGCGGTCTCCTCGAAGCGGGCGGACCGGAGGGTATGCGTGTACGAGCGTCCGTGCGCCGCGCCGTGAACGCCGCGCCACGAGTTCGCTGCGAGGGTGAGGACGGTCTTGTCGAGCAGGGCCTCGGCGGCCTGTCGCAGCGTTGGGGACCGTGCGAACTCCACGATGGAGACGAGGGCGAAGCAGTCGATGGCGAGGTAGGCGTTGGAGTCGAACTCGCTGAACCCGCCGATGAGCTTGCGGCGGACCCACTCCTCCACGAGGGGCTGCGCATGGGCCGCGTGCTCGGATCCGCGCCAGCCTGTCGTGCCGAAGACGTCGTCGGTGAACAGCTCTCCCGCCAGCAGCTCGGCGGTGTGCCACATCATCTGGTGGTTCTCGGTGAAGTAGCACATGGCGTCCAGACCCGGCTGGTCGATCCAGTACTTGAAGCCCGTGAGCGCCGACCGGACCGCGGCCCGGTCCTCCGGGCCCCAGGCCGCCTCGGGAAGACGGTGCCACAGGGTGAGGAGCCCGACCGCCTCGAAGTCGGCGCAGTCGTACCGGCCGTGGATCATCCGCAGGGCGGTCTCGAGATCCGCCGCCTCGAGCGAGGATCCCGGGTCGAGGGCATGACGCGCTAGCGCACGCGGAGTCCCGGGCGCCCTGGAGGCGCTATGGTCGAGCAGCTCGCGTCGCCACTGCGCCGGGTCATCGCCGGCCTGGTCCTCGCGACGCCGACCGGGCAGCGTCGCGACCCGGAAGCTGCGATGCACCCTGGCCGCCGGATCGTCCATCCGGACGACGACCTCGGACTCGCCCGTGCTCAGCATGGATGCGGCGCCCTCGGCCTCCTCGTCGACGTCGGCGTCCGTCGTCGTGAGGTCGAGGACCGCCGCTCCCTCGTCGAGGGTCACGCGGCGCGGGTGCCCGTCGTTCACGGACGCGAGCAGCTCCGTGCCGACGGGCCCGGTCACCCGCACCAGCCCGTCGGCGGACGCCCACGGGCCCACGGCGAGAGACTCCAGGACCTGCTCGGCCACTCGGCATACCCGCTCGTCGGCGCCCGGCGAGGGGATCACCACCCGCACCGGCGGGCCGGATACCCGCAGGGAGCAGATGTGGCGGCACTCGCGGAAGGCGACCTGCCAGGTGACGACGTGCACCGTCGTGAGACCCGACGCCAACCGGGCCCGGACGGTATGCCGGTTCGGCACCATGTACCCGAAGTCGTCGGTATGCAGGACGAGCCGTCCCGCCACGAATACCGCGACGGGCCCGGTGCTCGCGATCTCCAGGTCGCGGTACTCGCCTTGATCCACCTCGAGCACCGTCGTTGCCAGTGCGTACCGATACTCCGGCGTGTAGCAGAACCTGCTCCAGTCGACCATCCCGTCCGTGCCGGTGTGCACACGCTGCCATGTCCCGACGGCGCTCGGGTCGGAGGCGGAGCGGACCCATTCGACGGTGCCGCCCTCGACGACGTCGGGGAGCGGCTGCTCGACGAGGAGAGGGTGCCGCTCGTGCAGACGCTCCTTCAGGGGCGCGACATCCGGCCCGTTGGTGAGGACCCACCGGCCGTCCTCCCCCCACGGGCTGCCGGTGGGGGAGAGGACCTCGTCCAGGTCGTCACACGGGAGGCTCCATGCGGGGCTGACGAGCCAGTCCCGCACGAAGCCACGCCCGTCGAGGGTGTGGACCGACCTGTCGGACCGGTGGGTCGGCCCGTCGTCCGAGGGGGGGTGGGTCACTTGATGGCTCCTTGGGCCAGTCCGGAGATGATGTGACGTTGCAGGAAGAGGAACATGATGACGATCGGGATGATGGTCACGACCGATACCGCGAGGATCTGGTTGAACGGGATCGCCTGCTGGCTGGCGAAACGCGCGATGGCGACCGGCAGGGTCTGCTTCGACTCGTCCTGGGCGATGATCAGGGGCCACAGGAAGTCGTTCCACCGCCAGATGATCGAGAAGATCGCGACGACGGCGAGTGCGGGCCGGCTGAGCGGGAGAATGATCCGCCAGAAGATGGCGAACTCGCCCGCGCCGTCCACCCGGGCGGCCTCGATCATCTCGTCCGGGAGCGTGAGCATGTACTGCCGCAGGAGGAACACCCCGGTCGGAGTGGCGGCCGGAGGGATGATGAGGCCGAGCAGCGAGTTGACCAGGCCCAGGTGCGCCGCGACCTGGTAGACCGGCAGCAGGATGACCTGCAGCGGGATCATGATGGTCGCGAGGGTGATGACGAACAGGACGTTGCGACCACGGAAGTTGTACTTGGCCAGGGCATACGCAGCCATCGAGTTGATGACCAAGGTGAGGACCGTGGCGGAGACCGTGACGATGACGCTGTTCATCAGGTAGTGCAGGAAGTCGAAGGCCTTCAGGCCCGTCGTGTAGTTGTCCAGCGTCGGGTGGTGCGGGAACAGCGTCGGGGGCGTCTGGGCGAGCTCCTGCTGGGACTTGAACGACGACAGCACCGCCCAGATGACCGGAGCCATCACGAGGAGCGCGCCGGCGATGAGCAGGGTGGTGCGCACCACGGTGGACGCGGTCGGGGGCTTCCCGGACGTCGAGGACCACGTCGGCGCGGAGGCACCGGCCGAGGTGGCGGATGACGTGGCGATGGGCTGGACGGTCATATCGCGTCATTCCTTCGGCCGAGCACGTAGTTGATGAACGTCACGATGAAGACCGCGACGAACAGGATCACGGCAGCCGCGCTGGCCAGGCCGTACTGGATGGGATAGCTGAAGCCCTTGTCGTAGATGTACTGGACGATGAGCGTCGTCGCCCCCACCGGTCCGCCACCCGTGAGGGTGTAGATGTAGTCGAAGGCCTGGAACCCGGCGATCGTGGACAGGATGACGACCACCATGAGGGTGGGCTGGAGCAGCGGGAGGGTGATCTGCCGGGTCGACTGCCACGAGGAGGCGCCGTCGATCCGGGCCGCCTCGTAGAGGTGCCCGTCGATGGACTGCAGACCGGACAGCAGGATCATCGCGTAGAAGCCGAGATGGATCCACGTGCCCACGAGCATGATCGCGATGAGCGAGGGCCTGGGCTCGACGAGCCATTGCGGCTGCGGCAGCCCGACCTTGCCGAGCAGGAGGTTGACGAGCCCGGTCTTGGGGTCGAGGGCCGACCGCCAGATGATGCCGACGACGACCGGGGAGATCAGGACGGGGAGGAAGTATGCCGCGCTGATCCCGCCCCGGCCCCGGCGCTGTGCGTGGAGCATCAGCGCCAGGGCCGTCCCCGCCACGAGGGACAGCAGGACGAACCCCACGGTGAAGATGGCCGTGTTGCGCACGACCCCCCAGAACTCGTCGTCGGTGAGGATCTCGCGGTAGTTGCCCGTGCCGACCGGCTTGAACGTCAGGCCGTCGCTGCTGTCGTAGAAGCTGAGGTTGAAGCCGTTGATGGCGGGCCAGATGGTGAACACGGCGAAGATCACCATGTTCGGCAGGACGAACAGGTAGGGAGCCAGCCCCCGCCGGGAGAATCGGCGTCGCCTGTTCGGCGCCGAGGGCATAGCGACGGTGCTGGTGCTCACTGGTCCGCGGCCTTGATCGCCTTGTCGATCCCCTCGGAGATGTTGTTGACGGCGGTTGACACGTTCTCCTGACCGGCGACGACCTTGTCGGTCTCGGCGATGAGCGTGGTGGCCGCCTGGGTGAACGCCGGGTCGAACGCGCCGGCGAACGTGTCGCTGGGCGTCGCCTTGATCTGCGAGAGGAACATCGACATGTCGCTCCCGCGCTGGGGGTACTCGATGCCGGAGTCGGTCAGGTCCTGACGGGTGGGCAGCCAGAACGCGGTCTTGGCGACGGTGCGCTGGTTGTCGGTCCGGTTCATCCACTGGACGAAGGCCGCGGCGAGGGTCGGCTGCTTGCTCGACTTGAAGGCGACCATGAACTTCCCGCCCGGGAAGCCGCCGCAGCGCTCCTGGCACGGGTTGGGGACCGCGGCCCAGGTGAATTTGGCGCTCGTGGCGAACGAGCCGACCTGCCACGGACCCGACAGGTAGACCGGTGACTGGTTGGCGAGGAAGATCTCGTTGGCACCGGTGTACTTGCTCCCGGAGCCGAGCCAGAAGTCCTTGGAGATGGTGTTGTTCTTCACGAGGTTGGTGAAGAACGTCAGCGCGTTGGCGGCCTTGGTCTTGTCCAGGACGTTCTTGTGGCCTTCACCGATCATCGTCGTGCCGAACTGGCTGAGGACGGTGCTGAGGCGGTTGCCGGACTTGTCGATCGCCAGCGGGTACTGCATGTTGTTGGCCTTCGCCACCTTGGTGGCGTCCGCGATGAGCTGATCCCAGGTCCACTTGGTGGGGATCGCCACGCCGGCCTTCTTGAAGGCGTCGACGTTGATGAACGGGCCGTTGATGGTCAGGTCGCTCGGCACGGCGAGCATCTGGCCGGACGAGTCCTCGGAGATGGACGCCTCCTCCTTGGTGAACTCGGAGGGGTAGCTGCTCCCGAAGTACTGGGTGAAGTCGACGAGCTGGCTGGCGTAGGGGTGCCAGTCGGCGACCCGAGCCACCTCGGGGGCGTTGCCGGCCGACACCCGGGCCTGGAGCGTCTGGTTGAGGTTGGCGAAGGGGACGATCTGCAGGTTGACCGTCGCGCCGGTCTCCTTCTCGAAGGCGGCGACCGCCGTCTTGGTCGCCTGCTCGTCGGGGGCGCCGTCGGTGAAGTAGACGTAGGTCAGGGTCTTGCCCTTGAAGCTGTTGAAGTCGACCGTGGCGGGTGCGCTCTGCGTGGCCGAGGACGTGGACGACGAGCCGGGGGCGCAGGCGGCTGCGACGGCCACGACCGTCAGTGCGAGGCACGTGGTGCCGATCGTGTTCCTGAGTTGCATCTCGGATCCACCTCTCTGTGGGTTGGGGGCTGTGCCTGCGCAGTTCGCGGAACTGGGGTGCTTGCCATCAGGCGACGCGTGACATAATGTCTGGTATCCCGCTAGAAGGAAACCTCTTCCCGTGAGACGGGAAAAACTTGGCTGAAGGAGCCCTGATGACGGACGTCCGCCCGGCGACCCACCCCTGCGAGTTCGAGCGCCTCGGCCCTGACGAGCTGCGCCGGCGATATCTCGTGGAGGACCTCTTCGCTCCCGGGGAGGTGCGCTTCTGCCTGAGCCAGCAGGACCGGGTGCTCGTCGGCGGCGCGGTCACCGTCGGATCGGCGCTGGAGGTGCTCCCGCCCCGCGAGCTGCGGACCGAGACGCTGTGCGACCGTCGCGAGGTGGGCGTCGTGTGCCTCCACGGCGAGGGTGCCGTGTCCGCGGACGGCGTCGAGTACCCGATGGTGGCCGAGGACATCCTCTACGTCGGGAGGGGCACCGCGAGCCTCGCGCTGTCCGGCGAGGCGGCGTTCTACCTCGTCTCGGTGGCCGCTCACAGCTCGCTCCCCACGACTCTCGTCCGGCGTGCCGATGCCGACACCGTCGAGATCGGCAGTGACGAGGCGGCGAGCCGACGGACGCTCCGCAAGTACGTCCACGACCAGGGCACCCGGTCGTGTGAGCTGGCCATCGGCATCACGACGCTGGCGCCGGGTAGCGTCTGGAACACGATGCCCTGCCACACCCACGACCGCCGCACGGAGGTCTACCTCTACTTCGACCTCCCCGAGGCCGAGCGGGTCGTCCACCTGTGTGGTCGTCCTGACCGGACCCGCAGCATGATCGTCGCCGATCGGCAGGTCGTCATCAGCCCGCCGTGGTCGGTCCACTTCGGCGCGGGCACCGCTCCCTACAAGTTCGTGTGGGCCACCGGCGGGGAGAACCTCGCCTACGACGACATGGACCCGGTCGCCAACGCGGAGCTGTCATGAGCCGGGACCCGTTCGGCCTGGAGGGCCAGCGGGCGCTCGTGACCGGTGCGTCCAAGGGCATCGGGGCTGCCATCGCAGCCGGCCTGGCGCGCGCTGGCGCCGACCTCGTCCTGTGGGGGCGATCCGAGGAGGGCCTGGCGGACACCGCCCGCGCCTGCGCGGACTGGGGCCGTGAGATCGTCCGGGTGGGCTGCGACCTCGATGACCCCGAGGCCGTCGCGCGTCAGGCCGAGGCGGTCGTCGCCGCCCACGAGGTCGACATCCTCGTCAACAACGCGGGGGTCATCTCCCGCGAGCCGGCGGTCGACGTCCCGTATGCCGAGTGGCGGCGGGTGATCACGGTCGACCTCGACTCTCCGTTCGTGCTGTCCCAGGTCATGGGCCGCGAGATGGTCCGCCGTGGTCGCGGCTCGATCATCAACACCGCGTCGCTCCTGTCGTTCCAGGGCGGGGTGCTCGTCCCGTCGTACACCGCCAGCAAGCACGCGCTCGCCGGCCTGACCAAGGCGCTCGCCAATGAGTGGGCACCCCACGGCGTCACGGTCAACGCGGTGGCACCCGGGTACATCGCCACCGACAACACGGCCCGGCTGCGGGACGACGTCGAGCGGGAGCGGGCGATCCGCGAGCGCATCCCCGCAGGTCGATGGGGGACACCCGAGGACATCGTCGGGGCGGTCGTGTTCCTCGCGGGGCCGGCCGCGCGCTATGTCAACGGTCACGTCCTCGTGGTGGACGGTGGATGGATGGGGCGATGAGCACGGGCCAGCGGGAGCCGGCCGAGCGGACCGGGGCTGTCGGCAAGGTGGTCCGCGTCGTCGAGGCGCTGACCGCCCATTCGGGCATCACGGAGATCAGCCGCGCCACCGGGCTGCCGACCTCGACCGTGCACCGCATCATCCAGGACCTCATCGGCGTCGGCTGGGTCCGGGGCGATGGCGAGCACGGCTACCTGCCCGGAGCCGGGCTGCTCACCCTGGCCGCCCGCGCCGAGTCGGAGGCGGGCGTCATCGCCTACGCCCGGCCGACCCTGGAGCAGCTCCGGGACCAGACGACGCACACCGTCCACTTCGCCCTGCGTCAGGGGGACGAGGCGATCTATGTCGCCAAAATCGACGGCAAGCGCGCATACGAGATGCGCTCCCGGGTCGGGCTCGGTATCCCCTTGCACAGCACCGCGATCGGCAAGGCACTCCTCGCCAGCCTCCCCGAGACGGAGGTCCGGGCCATCCTCGAGCGCACCGGGATGCAGGCGATGACCAGTCGCACGATCACCGACGTCGACGAGATGCTGCGACACCTGCGCGGCATCACCCGCCGGGGCTACTCCATCGACGACGAGGAGAACGAGGAGCACACCCGTTGCATCGGTGCCGTCGTCCGCGACCACCGGGGGGTGCCGATCGGTGGGATCAGCTTGTCCGCCATGGCATTCGAGGTCGACGAGAGCAACGTCCAGCAGCGCGCCCCCCTGGTCCTGGCGGCGGCGCGCGAGGTCTCCCTGGCCCTCGGCTACCGACCACCCGCCGCTCCCCTGGACAGCCGTCGATCGCGAGGCACGTGAGATGGCCACCACGACCGGCCTCGTCGCCGCGATCGACCAGGGGACCACGAGCTCGCGCTGTCTGATCTTCGACCATGACGGTCGTGTCGTCGGCGCGGCGCAGCGGGAGCACGGCCAGCATTTCCCCCGACCGGGCTGGGTGGAGCACGACCCGCTCGAGATCCTCCAGAACGTCCACCGGGTCGTGACCGAGGCGCTGGCACGGGCTCGCGCGACGGCTGCCGACCTCGTCGGGTGCGGGCTGACCAACCAGCGGGAGACCGTCGTCGTCTGGGAGGCGGACACCGGCCGGCCCGTCCATCCCGCCATCGTGTGGCAGGACGTGCGCACCGAGGAGACCTGCAACCGGCTGGCCGCGGAGGGTGGGTTCGACCGATACCGCGACGTGACGGGCCTGCCCCTGGCCTCGTACTTCGCGGGCCCCAAGATCGCCTGGATCCTCGACGTCGTCGACCCCGGACGCGTCCGCGCCCGAGGTGGCGAGCTCCTCGCCGGCACCATCGACGCCTGGCTCCTGTGGCAGCTGACCGGCGGGCCGGCGGGCGGCCGACACGTGACCGACGTGACGAACGCCTCCCGGACGCTGCTGATGGACCTCGCGACGGGCGAGTGGGACCCGCAGATCGCGGACGACCTCGACCTGCCCCTGCGGATGCTGCCCGAGATCCGCAGCTCCTCGGAGGTCTACGGGGTGGGCTGCGCGGGCGGGCCGTTGGCCGGCGTCCCCCTCGCGGCGGCACTCGGTGACCAGCACGCCGCGCTATTCGGCCAGGCCTGCTTCACCGACGGAAGCGCCAAGGTCACCTACGGGACGGGGAGCTTCGTCCTCCTGAACACCGGCTCGGACCGGGTCCGCAGCTCGCACGGCCTGCTGACCACCGTCGCCTACCAGCTGGGCGGTCAGCAGCCGGTCTTCGCCCTCGAGGGGTCGATCGCCGTGAGCGGCTCGCTCATCCAGTGGCTGCGGGACCAGGTCCGGCTCGTCGATCACGTCGGCGAGGTCGAGTCCCTCGCGGCGTCCGTCGCGGACAACGGCGGCGTCTACGTGGTCCCGGCCTTCTCGGGGCTGTTCGCCCCCCGCTGGCGCCCCGACGCTCGCGGAGTCATCACGGGCCTGACTCGGTATGCCACGCGGGAGCACCTCCTGCGTGCGGCACTGGAGTCCACGTGCTACCAGACCCGCGAGGTCATCGAGGCCATGGAGGCCGACACCGGCATCCCGTTGGCATCCCTGAGGGTCGACGGCGGGATGGTCGCGAACGATCTGCTCATGCAGCTCCAGGCGGACACACTGCAGCGTCCCGTGCAGCGCCCGGAGAATCTCGAGACCACGGCCCTGGGTGCCGCCTTCGCCGCCGGCCTCGCCGTCGGCTTCTGGACGGACACCGACGAGCTTGCCACCATCTGGCGATCGGGCCGCACCTGGCAGCCCGATCCGACCTCCGCGATGCACCGGGAGCACTGGCAGCTGTGGAATCGCGCCGTCGAGCGCACCCTGCACTGGACCGACCCACTGCCCGATCCCGCACCATCGCTGACCCCCGAGGAGACATCGTGATCGCTCCCAGCGACCACCCGTCAGACCCACGACCCACGCCGGACACCGCAACGCTCGACCCGGCATACCGGGACCAGGCCTGGCAGCAGCTGCACGGCCGGTTCGACGTCCTCGTCGTCGGCGGTGGTGTCACGGGCGCCGGCGTGGCTCTCGACGCGGCGACCCGTGGCCTGCGCGTGGCCCTGGTCGAGATGCGCGACTTCGCCAGCGGAACCTCGTCGCGGTCGAGCAAGCTGATCCACGGCGGGCTGCGCTACCTGGAGCAGATGAACTTCGGCCTGGTCCGCGAGGCGCTCCACGAGCGTGAGCTGATGCTCACCACCATCGCACCGCACCTCGTCCACCCGGTGCCGTTCCTGTACCCGCTCACCCACCATCTCGCCGAACGCGCTTACGTCGGGACCGGGCTCGCCCTCTACGACGCGCTGGCGGGAGGGGGCAGCATGCCGCGCCATCGGCACCTGACCCGGACCTCCGCCCGTGCCCTCTGCCCGGCCCTGCGACCCGACGCGCTCACCGGCGCGGTCCAGTACTACGACGCGCAGACCGACGACGCCCGATACACCCTGACCGTCGTCCGCACGGCCGCCCGCTACGGAGCCGTCGTGCGCAGCTCCACCCAGGTGATCGGGCTGCGCACCGATGGCGGGCGGGTCGTCGGTGCCCGGCTGCGCGACGTCGAGACCGGGGCGGAGTGCGAGGTCACGGCCGGCGTCGTCGTCAACTGCGCAGGAGTCTGGACCGATGACATCCAGCAGCTGGCGGGCACGCGCGGCCAGTTCCGGGTGCGTGCGTCCAAGGGGGTGCACCTCGTCGTCCCGCGCGACCGCATCAACTCCGAGACGGGCCTCATCCTGAGGACCGAGAGCTCGGTGCTCTTCCTCATCCCATGGGGCAACCACTGGCTCATCGGGACGACCGATACCGACTGGAACCTCGACAGGGCCCATCCGGCGGCGAGCCGCCGCGACATCGAGTACCTCCTGGGGCAGATCAACGCGGTGCTGACCACACCGATCGAGCACGAGGACATCCTCGGCGTGTATGCCGGTCTCCGCCCCCTGCTCGCGGGCGAGTCGGAGGAGACCAGCCAGCTCTCCCGCGAGCATGCCATCGGCCACTCCCAGCCGGGCCTGATCAGTGTCGCGGGCGGCAAGTACACCACCTACCGGGTCATGGCCCGGGACGCGGTGGACGCGGCAGCCGCAGACCTGGAGACGCCATGTCCGGCCTCGGTCACCGACCACACGCCACTGCTCGGCGCCGAGGGATACCACGCGATCCTCAACGCGTCCAATGCGCTCGCCCAGCGCTGGAGCCTGCCCCGATGGCGCATCCTGCACCTGCTCGGCCGATACGGCAGCGTCCTCGACGAGGTCCTCGCCCCGACGCTGGGAGACCCCTCGCTCCTCGATGGTCTCGAGGGCGCCGACGAGTACCTCCGGGCCGAGATCGCCTACGCCGTCACCCACGAGGGCGCACTCCACCTGGACGACATCCTCACGCGACGCACCCGCATCTCGATCGAGACCTCCGATCGCGGGCTGCGCGCCGCCGAGGCCTGCGCCGACCTGGTCGCACCACTGCTCGCGTGGGACGACTCCACGAAACAGGAGGAGATCGACAGCTACCGGAGACGGGTGGCCGCCGAGCGCGAGTCCCAGGACCAGGACGACGACAGGGCCGCCGATGCCAGGCGCCGAAGGGCTCCGGACCTTCGGGTCCAGACCTGAGGGCCGCTCAGATGCCGAGCAGCGCCGGGACCTCGGCCAGCGAGGTCACCTCGCGATACTCGTAGTACGGGACGCTGGGCTCGTAGCCCCGGTTGACGTAGACCTTGTTCGTGATCCGGAGGTCGTGCGCCGGGATGAGGTCGTGACGCAGGCTGGACGACACGTGGAGGATCTCGCCGGGATCGGCGTCCAGCTGCTGGAGCAGGTAGTCGAACGCCTGGAACCGGGGCTTGTAGGCACCGGCCTGCTCCGAGGTGAACACGGCGTGGAACGGCGCGCCGAGCTTGCTCACGTTGCTGTCGACCTGGCTGTCGGCCGCGTTGGTGAGGATGACGAGCGGGAAGCGGGACGCCAGGGCCTGCAACGCCGCCGGCACATCGGGATGGGGACCCCACGTGGGGACCGCATCCACGAGAGCCTGGCCGTCGGCATCGCGGTAGGGCAGGCCGAGGCGTCCGAGTGCCTTGCGCAGCGAGTCGCGCACGACGTCGGGGTAGGGCTTCCACGGGCCGAGGATCTCGTCGATCCGCTGCACCCGGAAGACGTCGATGAGCTCGTCCATCTGGTCGGCGGGGACGATGTCGGCGACCAGCTCGCGGGTCAGCTGGGCCATCTGGAAGTGGGTCAGCGTGCCATACATATCGAAGGTGATGAACCGTGGCTCGACGTCGGGCATGGGCAGTCTCCTGTCGGGTGGGCCGGGGCTTCGCAGGCTATGGCGGGCCGGACCGATCGTCCAGGCAGGTCGACAATTGCTGGACGGAATAGCTGGAAAGGGGGATACGGTGTGGATGGAACTGGCGATCTCGCGGCCGAAGACCTCGAAGCGTTCATCCACGCCCGTGCCCCCCCACCGACGAGGAGTCGGACCATGGACGACCCCGATGTGCCCGTCGACGAGATCGACCTCGCGCTGCTCCGGGCCCTGCAAGCGGACTCACGGGCGCCGATCAGCGCCCTGAGCACGGCGGTCGCGATCTCCCGCGCGAACGCCTACGGCCGGTTGTCCCGCCTGCGCGAGACCGGCGTGATCGCCCGCTTGACGGCGTGCGTGAACCCCTACCGCGTCGGACTGTCCCTCGCGGCGGTGATCCTGCTGCGGGCGACCGCCGACGCCTGGCCGAGGTGGTCCTCCTTCGCCGAGGCGTTCGACCGGATGCCCGAGGTGGAGTTCGCGGCCGACCTCGCGGGCGAGGTCGACATGATGCTGCTCGCCCGCTTCAGCGACATGGACCATCTCCGGTCCTTCATCGAGGAGGACCTGCGCCGGCTCCCCGGCATCGCAGGGATCCGGACGCTCTTGGTGCTCAACGAGACTCCGCGGCGCTCGTGGCTGCTGCCCCGCGCGGCCCCGCCGAGGACGCCGAGGACGCCGGCGACGACCAGGGGCGCCCGCAGGTAGGCCGGAGGCTTTCCGCACCAAGAGGGATCGAGGCGGGGCGCACCGAAGCGCTTCCGGTAGGGTCGGAGGGACCGGCGGGCCCTTGCAATCCGGTGCCCGCCCGACATAGTAGGAGGGTGAGCATCGGGGCCACACGAGCACGACTCCGCCCACCGCGCAGCGGCCGGCCCGGGATCGTCCGACCGCGCCTCGCCGGCACGGTCGAGGCCCTGACCTCACCCGTCCTCGTCATCGACGCGGAGGCCGGCTATGGCAAGTCGACGGCCGCCGACCTCATCACCGCGGGCCGGCGCCGTGCCTGGTTCGGCCTGGCCCCCGTCGACCGCGACCCCCTCGTCTTCCTCGAGAGCCTGGTGCGCGCGGTGCGGCTCGCGGCCGGGGTGCCGCCCGACGACCCGATCGGGGACCTCGACCCCGCGACCGGCGTCGCCTGGCCCCGGATGCTCGACGCACTCCTCGACCTGTTCGAGGAGCTGACCGACCCGCCGGAGTACCTGGTCCTCGACGACTACCACCTCGTCGAGGGGTCGCCCGTCGACGCGGTCCTCGGCCGGCTCGTCGAGCACCGGCCCCCCGACCTGCAGATCGTCGTCACCACCCGGCTGCACCTGCGGGCCGCGAGCTGGACCCGCCAGCGTGCCTACGGCGAGCTGCAGACCCTGGGCCGGTCCGCGCTCGCCTTCGACGCCGACGAGGTGACCGAGTACTTCGGCCGGGAGTTCGCCGTCGCGCTGACCCCCTTCCAGGCCCGCTGGCTCATCGACGAGACGGAGGGCTGGCCGATCGCGCTGTCCCTGCTCGGCCAGCATCTGCGGGACCACGACCTGTCGGTGGATGCCTCGATCTCCGAGATGCCCGACTCGCGCGACGAGATCTTCGCCTATCTCGGCGACCAGGTCTTCCGCAACCAGCCCGCATACATCCGGGCCTTCCTCCTGGCGATCTGCGGGCTGGAGGTCCTCGAGGGGGACGTATGCGGTGCCGTCGCCTCCTGCTCGCCCCAGTCCGCGGCCGGGCTGCTGGCCGAGCTCGAGCAGCGCGGGCTGTTCTGCACCCGTGAGGACGGCGTCACCTACCGCCTGCACCAGCTCTTCCGCGACTTCCTCGACTCCCAGCTCGACGACGACTCCCGCCGGACGTTCGCCGTCCGCGCGGCCGCGCATTACCGCCGGGTGGGACGGCCCGAGCTCGCCGCGGTCCACGCCGCGCGCGCCGGGCTCCTCGGGATGGCCGCCGCGGACGCCGACGACGTGCGCCGCCGGCTGCTCGAGGCCGGCCAGCACTTCACCCTGCTCGCGATCTCCGACTCGCTCGGCGAGGAGGCCCTCGACGCCTACCCGACGCTGCGCATCGGGCGGAGCCACGCCCTGCGCATGGCCAGCCGCTACCGAGAGGCGCTGTGGGAGGCCGAGCGGGCCCGGGGCCTGCTCGAGGCGGGACCCGGCGAGAACGCGCGGACCGCCCCGGCACTCACCGCCATCGTCCAGGTGCACCTCGACACCGTCGAGCCGCGCCTGGCCCGGCCCGCCCTCGCCCAGCTCGGGCGGCTCGAGCCGCAGCTGCCCCCGGAGGCGCGCCGGCAGTGGCACGCGATGGTGGCGGAGAACCACGTCAACGCCGGGAGCCTGCGGGAGGCCGGGCGCCTCCTCGAGGAGCTGACCGACCTCGACGCGGGCCTCGACCTCGGCAACGTCCTCGTGCGTCTGGTGATCCGGCGCGGCGAGCTCCACCGCGGGCGGGCCATCCTCGAGGCCCGCAGCCACGGGACCGCGGCGAAGGTGCCGCGGGCCCACCGTGAGCAGGCCGCGCTGCTGGCCTGGATCAACGGGCTGCTCGGCTACGGCGAGGAGGCGGAGCGCCAGGCCCGGCTCGGGATCCACCTCGGGAGCGACCTCCGCTCGCCGATCATCACCTGCGTGTGCCAGGGACGGCTCGGCCTGGCCCAGCTGTGCCGCTCCCCGAACGAGCCGGAGGAGGCCGTCGAGAGCTTCCGCGCGTCGCTGGCCACCGCCGAGCAGATGGACCTGCCGCGGTTCCGCGCCGAGCCGCTCATCGGGCTCACGATCAGCGCGCACCGGACCGGCGACACCACGACGACCATGCGCTGTGCCCACCAGGCGCTGGAGATCCTCGACCTGGCCGGCGACGCCTACATGTATGCCATGGCCACGCTGGCCGTCGGCGTCGCGCTCGCCGAGCAGGGCAACCCCGACGCGACGATCTGGCTGGCCCGCGCCCGGGCCCAGTCGGCCGGGTGCGGCGACGCATACCTCCCGCTCCTCGCCGACCAGTGGCTCGGGCTCCTCGCGCTGCGCGCCGGTCGGACCGCGGAGTTCGCGCAGTATGCGGGCGCCGCGCTCAACGCGACCTCCCGGCTCTCCCTCGACGACATCTGGGTCGACGCCCCGTGGCTCGGCGTCACCTCGCCCGCCGCGCGGTCGGACTGGCTGGCCGCCGCCCGGCAGGTGCCCGAGGTGGGGGAGTATGCCGGCTACCTCGGGTCGCGGATCGTCGCGCCCACGCGGGAGGCCCTGCCCGTCCCGCCGGGCCGGCGCACGCCGACCCTGCGGATCCAGACGCTCGGGCGGTTCGCCGTCCTGCGTGACGGGGAGGAGATCCCGGCCCGCGCGTGGACCCGGCGCAAGGCGATGCAGATCCTCTGGCTGCTCGTCACGAGCGAGCGGCACTCGCTCCGCCGGGAGGAGATCATCGACCAGCTGTGGGAGTACCCGACCGACTCGGTGCTGCGCCAGTTCCGGGTGTGCCTGCACGCCCTGCACACCGCGCTGGAGCCTGAGCGGTCCAGCCGCGAGGACACCCACTTCGTCCGCAGCGCCGACGACCGGCTGTGGCTCGACCCCGCGACGGTGCAGATCGACCTCGACGAGTTCCGCCGCCTGGCCCGGGCCGGCGTGGAGCAGCCCGGCGACGCGGGGCTCGCGGCGACCCTCGCGGCGCTCGACCTCTACGACGGCCCGTTCCTCGCCGACGCGCCCTACTTCGACCCGGTCGTGGCGACCCGGGAAGCCGTGGCGGCGACCTATCGGGACCTCGTCCTCACCGCCGCGCACGCGCTCTGCGACCGTGGTGAGTACCTCCGGGCCGCGTCGGTGGGACGACGCGGCGTCGAGCGCGACCCGTACCACGAGGGGGCCTACCGGTCGATGGCCACGGCCTACCTCGCCGCAGGCGACACCGCCGCCGCCGTGCGGATCCAGGAGCAGTGTCGCAGGAGGATGCACGACGACCTCGGCATCTCCATCGACTGGGACCTCGACGTCACCTCGTGAGGACCACCGACTGGCTGTAACGCTGCTGTAACACCCGCTCGTACTGTGCGTCACACCGCCAATGTTGTCGATGAAGGTCCGTCCGTCAGGAGTGCTGGCCGTGTCGTTCGTTCAAGTCCTCTCCCTCGCGCTGCTGGTTCTGGTGCTCGTCCTGGCCATCTGGCAGAAGCTCAACATCGGAATGGTCGCCCTGGCGGCCGCCCTCCCGATCCTCATGATCTCGGGCTTCGACGTCGACAAGATGTACGACGCGTTCCCCGGCAACCTGTTCGTCCTCATCGCCGGAGTCTCACTCCTGTTCGCGCACGTCGAACGCAGCGGTGCACTCGCCGTCGTCGTGAAGGGCACGTATGCCGCGGTCGGTGATCGACATTGGCTGCTCCCCTGGGCAGGCTTCGTGCTGGCTGCCGCGATGTCGACGGCCGGGGCGTTCTCGACCGCACCCATCGCCTTCCTCGTGCCGATGATCGCCTACGTCAGCGTCGGCTACAGCAGCATCTTCTACATGTGCGAGCTGGGCGTCGTCATCGGCGCCAACAGCGCGGGGCTGTCACCGCTGAACCCGACAGGCGCCGTCATCCGCACCATCGCGGACAAGTACCACGTCTCGTACCCGGGGTGGGCACTGTGGGCCGCGTCCATGGTGGTCGCCATCATCGTGGTGTTCGTCCTGCAGATGATCTCCGTCGTCCAGGCACGGCGTGGTCGCGCGTACGTCGTGACCCCGGCACCGGCCGAGCAGACCCACGACCCCGACGAGGGCAAGAACCACGCATACATGTGGGCCTCGGGTCTGGCCCTCATCGCCTTCGTCCTCCTCGTGATCTTCCCCAAGACCGACGTGGGCGTGACCGCCATGGCGATGGCCGTCCTCCTGCAGATCTTCTTCCGGCCCAACGAGAAGGTCCTCCTCTCGCGGATCCCCTGGAACAGCATCCTGCTGCTGTGCGGCCTGCTGACCTACCTGGGCCTCATGAAGGACATCGGGACGATGACGTCCATCCAGAAGGCCCTGGACCATCTCGGCACCGGCGCGCTGCTCATCATCGTGCTGAGCTACATGACCGTCCTGCTGTGCAACATCGAGAGCTCCACCCTCGGCGTCCTCGGCCTGATGATGCC
>JBDIAL010000017.1:0-32837 GCA_039812405.1 Nostocoides sp. | reverse complement strand
TGCGGTGGCGCACGCCCTCCTGGTCGGCGAACCGGACCATCTGCTGGATGAGCTTCTTGCCCGTCTCGTCGGCCGGGTGGGACTTGCCGGCGATGACGAGCTGGACCGGGCGCTCGGGGTCGAGGAGCAGCCTCTTGAGCCGCTCGGGGTCGCGCAGCATGAGGGTGAGGCGCTTGTAGGTCGGCACCCGCCGGGCGAAGCCGATCGTGCAGATGTCGGGGTCGAGGACGTCGTCGACCCAGCCGAGCTCGGCCGGCGAGGCGCCGCGCTTCTTCCAGGAGGACCGCAGCCGGCGCCGGGCCTCGGTGACCAGCCCCTCGCGCAGCGCGCGCTTGGTGGCCCAGATGGCCTCCCGCGGCACCGTGGCCACGAGGTGCCACGCGTCGTCGCGCTCGACCTGGGCCGTCCCGATGTACTCCGCCGCGAGCGCGAAGACACGGTGGTCGACCCACGTCGGGGCGTGGACGCCGTTGGTGATGCTCGTGATCGGCACCTCGGTGTCGTCGAAGCCCGGCCACAGCCCGTCGAACATCTCCCGGCTCACGACGCCGTGGAGCTGGGACACGCCGTTGGAGCGCTGGGCGAGGCGCAGTCCCATGACGGCCATGTTGAAGATGCCCGGGCTGCCCCCCGCGAAGGTCTCCGCGCCGAGGGCGAGGAGCCGGTCCACGGGCACGCCGGAGAGCGCCTGGTCGCCGCCGAAGTGGAGCTCGACGAGGCCGGCGTCGAACCGGTCGATGCCGGCGGGGACGGGGGTATGCGTCGTGAAGACCGTGCCCGTCCGGACCGCCTCGAGGGCCTCCTCGAACCCCATCCCCGCGGTCACGGTGAGCTCGTGGATCCGCTCGACCCCGAGGAACCCGGCGTGGCCCTCGTTGCAGTGGTAGACGTCGGGCGTCGGGGCGCCCGTGAGGCGCGACCAGGCGCGCAGCGCCCGGACGCCGCCCATGCCGAGCAGCATCTCCTGCTGGAGCCGCTGCTCGCCGCCCCCGCCGTAGAGCCGGTTGGTGATGTTGCGGGCCGCCTCGTCGTTCTCCTGGACGTCGGAGTCGAGGAGGAGGAGGGGGACCCGGCCCACCTGGGCGCGCCACACGATGGCGTGGAGGACCCGGCCCCCGGGCAGGTCGAGGGTGATCCGCGTCGGCGTGCCGTCCTCCTCGGTGAGCAGGGCGAGCGGGAGCCCGTTGGGATCGAGGACGGGGTAGTCATCCTGCTGCCAGCCGTCCCGGTTGAGCGACTGCTTGAAGTAGCCGGTCTTGTAGAAGAGGCCGACGCCGACGATCGGCACCCCGAGGTCGGACGCCGACTTCAGGTGGTCGCCGGCGAGGATGCCGAGACCGCCGGAGTACTGCGGCAGCGCCTCGGCGATCCCGAACTCGGCGCTGAAGTAGCCGATCGCGGCGGGCCCGCCGCCCGGGTTCTCGGCGAGGAAGGTCTGGTACCACCGCGGCGCGGTGAGGTAGTGGTCGAGGTCGGCCCGGGCGGCCTGGACGCGGCCGACGAGGTCGTCGTCGGCCGCCAGGGTGGCGAGCTCGCCCGGCGTGAACCGGGACAGGAACCGCACCGGGTCGTGCTTGGCCTGCTCCCACTTCTCGGGGCTCATGCCCCGGAACAGCTCGCGGGTCGGGTGGTGCCACGACCACCGCAGGTTGCTCGCCAGCTCGTCGAGCGGGGCGAGGGGCTCGGGCAGGACGGTGCGCACGCTGAAGCGACGGATAGCCTTCACAAGCCGACATCGTAGGGGTTGGAGCACCCCCGCCATGCCGTGGTCTTGCAATGTCTGTCGACTTCTTGCATCACCCCAGACCAGCGGCTCGCGGCCGGCGCGCGGGCCGCTCGGCACACCCGTCGCGGACCTGCTGCGGAGCCGCCCCGGCGTGTAGCGTCGGGCCCGTGACTGATGCTCCCCGCACAGCCCCGCCCCAGAGCCCGATCGGCCGCATCCCGGTCCAGGACGTCTCCCCCGTCGTCGACGACGGGGCCCGTCCGGCCAAGAGCGCCGTCGGCGAGACCTTCGTCGTGACGGCGACGGTGTTCCGCGAGGGCCACGACGCCGTCAACGCGACCGCGGTGCTCACCGATCCCGACGGAGCCGACCACCCGGTCGCCATGACGTGCACCAACGAGGGCCTCAACACCTGGCAGGCGCCCGTCACGGCGGACCGCCCCGGCTGGTGGACCTACCGCGTCGAGGGATGGTCGGACCCCTACGGCACGTGGCACCACGACGCGACGATCAAGGTCGCCGCCGGCGTCGACGTCGAGCTCATGCTCGAGGAGGGCGCCCGGCTGCTCGAGCGCTGCGTGCAGGAGGTGGAGCGCCCGCCGCAGGCCCGGCAGCTGCTGCTCGACGCCGTGACGGCGCTGCGCGACGCGACCCGACCGCCGGCGGCGCGCATCGCCCCGGCAGCCGACCGGGCCGTCCGGGAGGAGATGGCGCGCCGGCCGCTGCGGGAGATGGTCAGCCCGAGCACGGCATACCCCCTCCTCGTCGAGCGCGAGCGGGCCCTCGCCGGGGCCTGGTACGAGCTCTTCCCCCGCAGCGAGGGGGCCCACCGGGACCCGGTGACCGGCCGCTGGACGTCGGGCACCCTCCGGACCGCGGCCGAGCGCCTGCCCGCCGTCGCCGCCATGGGATTCGACGTCGTCTACCTCACGCCGATCCACCCGATCGGGACGACGGCCCGCAAGGGCCCGAACAACACTCTCGGCGCCGGGCCGGAGGACCCCGGGAGCCCGTATGCCATCGGCTCGCCCGACGGCGGGCACGACGCCATCCACCCCGACCTCGGCACCTTCGCGGACTTCGACGCCTTCGTCGCCCGGGCGGCGGAGCTGGGGCTCGAGGTCGCCCTCGACATCGCGCTCCAGTGCTCCCCCGACCACCCGTACGTCGAGAGCCATCCCGAGTGGTTCACGACGCGGGCCGACGGCACCATCGCCTACGCCGAGAACCCCCCGAAGAAGTACCAGGACATCTACCCGCTCAACTTCGACAACGACCCGGCCGGGGCGTATGCCGAGGTGCGCCGGGTCATCCAGGTGTGGCTCGACCACGGCGTCCGGATCTTCCGGGTCGACAACCCGCACACCAAGCCCGTCGAGTTCTGGCAGTGGCTCATCGCCGACGTCGCGGTCGACTACCCCGAGACCATCTGGCTCGCCGAGGCCTTCACGAAGCCCGCGATGATGCACACCCTCGCCAAGGTCGGCTTCCAGCAGTCCTACACGTACTACGCGTGGCGCAGCGCGAAGTGGGAGATCGAGGAGTACCTCCGCGAGCTGTCCGGGGACTCGGCCGCCTACATGCGCCCGTCCTTCTGGCCGACGACGCACGACATCCTCACGCCGTACATGCAGTTCGGGGGGCCGGCGGCGTGGAAGCTGCGCGCCGCCCTCGCCGCGACGCTCGTGCCGACCTACGGCATCTATGCGGGGTACGAGCTCATCGAGCACGTCGCCCGGCCCGGCGCGGAGGAGCAGATCGACAACGAGAAGTACCAGTACAAGGACCGGCGCTGGGCCGACTACGAGCCGGGCGGCCCCCGGGAGGGGCAGTCGCTCGCCGGCTACCTCACGATGCTCAACCGGGTCCGGCGCGCCCACCCGGCGCTCCTGTGGCTGCGCAACATCACCTTCCACCACGCCGACGACGAGAACGTCATGTGCTTCTCCAAGCGCCGCCCGCTCCCGGGCGGCGGCGAGGACGTCGTCATCGTCGTCGCGAACCTCGACCCGCACTCGACGCGCTCGACGATGGTCCAGCTCGACATGCCGGCCCTCGGCATGGACTGGGGCGAGCGCTTCGTCGCCCACGACCTCGTGACCGACGAGTCGTGGCAGTGGGGTGAGCACAACTTCGTCCGGCTCGGCGCCGAGCGCGAGCCCGTCCACCTCATCGCCGTGCGGAGGTTCACCGCGTGACGGCGACGGCGGGTCTCAACCTCAACCAGCCCGGGCTCGAGCGCGATCCCGAGTGGTTCCGCAAGGCGGTCTTCTACGAGGTGCTCGTCCGGGCCTTCGCCGACTCCAGCGGCAGCGGGGCCGGCGACGTCAACGGGCTCCTCGCCCGGCTCGACTACCTCCAGTGGCTCGGGATCGACTGCCTCTGGCTGCCGCCCTTCTATCCCTCGCCGCTGCGCGACGGCGGCTACGACATCGCCGACTACACCTCCGTCCTGCCGGAGTTCGGCACGCTGCCGGACTTCCGGCAGCTGATCACCGAGGCCCACGCGCGCGGCATCCGCATCGTCACCGACCTCGTCATGAACCACACGAGCGACCAGCACCCGTGGTTCCAGGCCTCCCGGTCGGACCCGGAGGGGCCCTACGGCGACTTCTACGTGTGGTCCGACACCGACGACCGCTACACCGACGCCCGGATCATCTTCGTCGACACCGAGGTGTCGAACTGGACGTTCGACCCGGTGCGACGGCAGTTCTTCTGGCACCGCTTCTTCTCCCACCAGCCGGACCTCAACTTCGAGAACCCCGCCGTCCACGAGGCGATGTTCGAGGTCGTCCGGTTCTGGATGGACCTCGGCATCGACGGGTTCCGGCTCGACGCGGTGCCCTACCTCTACGAGGAGGAGGGCCACAACGGCGAGAACCACCCGCGGACGCACGAGTTCCTCGTCGCGCTCCGCGCCATGATCGACCAGGAGTACCCCGGGCGGATCCTCCTCGCGGAGGCCAACCAGCCCCCGGAGGACGTCG
Source organism: Nostocoides sp. (assembly GCA_039812405.1). Classification (GTDB taxonomy): domain Bacteria; phylum Actinomycetota; class Actinomycetes; order Actinomycetales; family Dermatophilaceae; genus Nostocoides. The sequence continues at coordinate 28,121 of JBDIAL010000017.1, read as the reverse complement.
TCGCCTACTTCGGCACCGAGGAGGCGCCGGAGTGCCAGATGTGCTTCCACTTCCCGATCATGCCGATGCTCTACTACGCCCTGCGCGAGCAGCAGGCCCAGGCGGTCATCGACGTCCTCGCCGACACCCCCGGCATACCGCCCGGCACCCAGTGGGGCACCTTCCTGCGCAACCACGACGAGCTGACGCTGGAGATGGTGACGCCCGAGCAGCGCGCGGCGATGTACGGCTGGTACGCCCCCGACCCGAGGATGCGCGCCAACGTCGGCATCCGGCGCCGGCTCGCGCCGCTGCTCGACAACAGCCGGCCCGAGCTGGAGCTCATCCACGCGCTCCTGCTCTCGCTGCCCGGGTCGCCGTGCCTCTACTACGGCGACGAGATCGGCATGGGCGACAACATCTGGCTCAACGACCGCGATGCCGTCCGGACCCCCATGCAGTGGACGCCCGACCGCAACGCGGGCTTCTCGACGGCCGACCCCGGCCGTCTCTACCTGCCGGTCATCTCCTCGCTCGTCTTCCACTACAGCACGGCCAACGTCGAGGCCCAGATGGCGACGGGCTCCTCCTTCCTCCACTGGCTCCGGGCGATGCTCGCCGTCCGGCGCCAGCACCCCGTGTTCGGGCTCGGCGACCTCGTCGTCTGCGCCGCCGACAACGAGGCGCTGCTCGCCTTCCTCCGGATCGTCGAGAGCGACGACGCCGACCACCCGACCGAGGTCGTCCTCTGCGTCAACAACCTCGCCGGCCGTCCGGCCGCCGGGCACGTCACGATGCCGGAGCGGTTCGCGGGGTGGAGCACCGTCGACCTCTTCGGCGGCCACGGGTTCCCCGACCTCGACGCGGACGCCCGGCTCCACCTCACCCTCGGCTCCCGCGACTTCTTCTGGCTGCGCCTCTACCCCCCGACGGAGACCCGTCGTGGCTGAGCTCCACCACGACGCGACGCTCACCCCGACGAAGACGGCCCTCGTCGAGGGGTGGATGGGCCGGCAGCGGTGGTATGCCGCGAAGGGGCGGGCGCCCCGGGTGCGCCGGATCGCGTCGTTCCGGTTCGACGACCCCGCCGGGCGCGTCGGGGTCGAGGTGCTCCTCGTCGCCGACGACTCCGGGCCCGCGCCCGTCCTCTACCAGGTCCCGCTCACCTACCGCGACGCCCCGCTCGAAGGGGCCGAGCGGGCGCTCGTCGGGACGATGGAGCACTCCGTCCTCGGGCGGCGGTGGGTCTACGACGGACCCCACGACCCGGTGTTCGCCGCGCAGCTGCTCGCCTGCATCGAGGGCCGGGCCGTCGCCGCCTCCTCGCGCGAGAGCGACGTCGCCGACCCCTCCGTCGTCGCGAGCAGGCATCCCGGGTGGACGCACCGGGCGACCGTCGACGACTCCGCGGTCCTGTCCGGCGAGCAGTCGAACACCTCGGTCGTCCTCGACTGCACCCTCGAGGACGGCACCCGTCGCCCGCTCATCGCCAAGGTCTTCCGGGTCGTCCAGCCGGGCCGCAACCCGGACGTCGAGCTCCAGGGCGCGCTGCGGGAGGCCGGCTGCGACCGCGTCCCCGAGGCGGTCGGCCACCTCTCGTGGAGCTGGCCGACCGACGCCGCCGGCGCGCCGGACGCGGCCGGTGAGGACGTCGCATACGGCGACCTCGCCCTCGCCCAGGAGCTCCTCGCCGGGGTCGAGGACGCCTGGCGGGTCGCCCTCCGGGCCGTCGTCGCCGGTGACCCGTTCACGACCGAGGCGAGCGAGCTGGGCGCGGCGACGGCCCAGGTGCACCGAGCCCTCGCCGCCGCGCTCGGGACGGCCCCCGCGACAGCCGCCGACCGGGGACGTATCGTGGCCGAGATGCGGTCCCGACACGCCACGGCGGTCTCCGAGGTCCCCGCCCTCGCGGCCCACGACCCCGCGGTCGAGCGCGTCTACGCCGCGGCCGGCGACACGGAATGGCCTGCCATGCAACGGATCCACGGCGACTACCACCTCGGGCAGGTGCTCCGGTCGCCTACGCGCGGCTGGGTCCTCGTCGACTTCGAGGGCGAGCCGCTGCGGCCGCTGGCCCAGCGCACCCGCCCGGACCAGTGGCTGCGCGACGTCGCCGGCATGCTCCGCTCCTTCGACTACGCCGGAGGGTCGCACGAGCAGGCCCACCCGGGCGCGTCGGCCCGGTCCTGGGTCGGCGGCTGCCAGCGGGCCTTCCTCGCCGGGTATGCCGCCGAGTCGGGCACCGACCCGCGCGGGCTCGGTGGGCTGCTCACCGCCTTCGAGCTCGACAAGGCCCTCTACGAGGTCGTCTACGAGGCCCGCAACCGCCCGTCCTGGCTGTCCATCCCCCTCGACGCGGTCGGCCGTCTTCTCGGCGGCCGTCCACCCCACCCGCAGGAGGTCACGTCGTGACACCGCCGTCCACACCCCCCGCCGAGCTCGCCGGTGCGATCACCGCGCTCGCCCAGGGACGCCACCAGCAGCCGCACGACCTGCTCGGCCAGCACGTCGAGGACGGCGGGCTGCGCATCCGGGTGTTCCGGCCCCTCGCCCACTCGGTGCGCGTCCGGTTCGAGGACGGCGAGATCCTGCCCCTGGCCCACGAGGCGGAGGGGGCGTGGAGCATCCTGCGGCCCGACGTCGAGCGGACGATGGACTACCGCGTCCTCGCGACCTGGGCCGACGGGATCGAGCACGAGCAGGACGATCCCTACCGGTTCGCCCCGACGCTCGGCGACATCGACATCTACCTCATCGGGGAGGGCCGTCACGAGCAGCTGTGGACCGTCCTCGGCGCTCACGTCCAGGAGTACCCGGGCCCGCTCGGGACGGTCCGGGGCACCTCGTTCGCCGTCTGGGCGCCGCGCGCCAAGGCGGTCCACGTCATCGGCGACTTCAACGACTGGGACTCCCGGTCGCATCCCATGCGGCTCCTCGGGGTGTCGGGGGTCTGGGAGCTGTTCGTCCCGGACGTCGCCGAGGGCTCCGTCTACAAGTACGAGATCCGCGGCGCCGACGACCACCTGCGCGCCAAGTCCGACCCGATGGCCCGCCGCACCGAGGTGCCCCCGGCGACCGCGTCGGTCGTCGACCACTCGGCCCACGAGTGGGGCGACGGGGAGTGGATGCGCGCCCGGCCGACGAGGACCGTCGACGCGGGGCCGGTGAGCGTCTACGAGGTGCACCTCGGGTCGTGGCGGCAGGGCCTGACCTACCGCGAGCTGGCCGAGCACCTCGTCAACTACGTGAGCGACCTCGGGTTCACCCACGTCGAGTTCCTCCCCGTCATGGAGCACCCCTACGGCCCCTCGTGGGGCTACCAGGTGACCGGCTACTACGCCCCGACGGCCCGGTTCGGGACCCCGGACGACTTCAAGTACCTCGTCGACGTCCTCCACCAGCACGGCATCGGCGTCATCCTCGACTGGGTGCCCGGCCACTTCCCCCGGGACGCCTGGGCGCTCGTCCGCTTCGACGGGCTGCCGCTCTACGAGCACCCGGACCCCCGGCGCGGCGACCAGCCGGACTGGGGCACCCACGTCTTCGACTTCGGCCGGATGCAGGTGCGCAACTTCCTCGTCGCCAACGCCATCTACTGGCTCGAGGAGTTCCACGTCGACGGGCTGCGCGTCGACGCCGTCGCCTCGATGCTGTACCTCGACTACTCCCGCAAGGACGGCGAGTGGCTGCCGAACGTCCACGGCGGACGGGAGAACCTCGAGGCGATCGGCCTGCTCCAGGAGACGAACGCGACGGCATACAAGCGGGTCGGCGGCATCGTCACGGTCGCCGAGGAGTCCACCTCGTGGCCGGGCGTCACGAAGGCCACCGACAGCGGCGGGCTCGGCTTCGGGCTCAAGTGGAACATGGGCTGGATGAACGACTCCCTCCGCTACCTCAAGGAGGACCCGGTCAACCGGCAGTACCACCACAACCTGCTGACCTTCTCGCTCATGTACGCCTACAGCGAGAACTACGTCCTGCCCGTCTCCCACGACGAGGTGGTGCACGGCAAGGGGTCGCTCCTCGGCAAGATCCCGGGCAACCGGTTCGACCAGCTCGCGACGCTGCGCTGCTTCCTCGCCTACATGTGGAGCCACCCCGGCAAGCAGCTCCTCTTCATGGGCCAGGAGTTCGCCCAGCCCGGCGAGTGGGCCGACGGGCGCTCCCTCGACTGGTGGCTGCTCGACCACGCGGCCCACTACCGCGTCCACAACCTCGTCAAGGAGCTCAATCGGATCTACGCCGCGCACCCCGCGCTATGGCGGCTGGACTCCTCCCCGTCGGGCTTCGAGTGGCTCGATGCCGACGACAACGGCGGCAACACGTTCTCCTACGTCCGCTTCGACACCGACGACCACGGGGAGAGTTCCCCCGTCGTCGTCGCCGCGAACTTCAGCGGCGCCGCCAAGGAGTCGCTGCGGCTCGGTGTGCCGCGGGAGGGCCGCTGGACCGTCATCCTCGACACGAGCGGCTACGACGAGTACGGCACCCCGAGCCAGGCCGACACCGTCCTCGAGGCGACGCCCGGCGCCTGGCAGGGCCAGCCCGCCTCCGTCTCGGTGCGCGTCGCCGCCCTGTCCGCCGTCTTCCTCGCCCCCGCCGACCCCGCTGCCGACACCCTCGATCCCGCCGCTGACATCTCCGCCCCCACCGGTCCAGACGACCCCGCCCCCGCCGGCCCAGACGACCCCACCCCCGCTGACACCTCCACCCCCGACTGACCTTTACCTCGCCTGGCCCTTTATCGGGTTCCACGACAAAGGGTCACCCCACCCGAGAAGCGTTGTCGGGTGAAGTGACCACTTCTCGGGTGAGGTCGGCGAGGCCCCGCAGAAGCCCGCTGCCGACCCGGCCCGGCCTGACCCTTTATCGGGTTCCACGACAAAGGGTCACCCCACCCGAGAAGCGTTATCGGGTGAAGTGACCACTTCTCGGGTGAGGTCGATGCCGCCGTCCGTGTGCGGACCCCGCCGTCCGTATGCGGACCCCGCTGTCCGTATGCCGGCCGACGCCGCGGTCCGTATGCCGCCCCGACCCCTCGGGTTCTGGTCCGTCCCGCGCCCGTGGTGCAAGGATGGCGCCATGAGCTCACCGCGCGCAGGACAGCCCGCCCAGCCCTCCGACCTCGTCGACCTCCCGCACCTCGTCACGGCCTACTACACCCTGCGGCCCGACCCGGAGAACATCGACGAGCAGGTCGTCTTCGGCACGTCGGGGCACCGGGGCTCGAGCCTCAAGACGGCCTTCAACGAGGACCACATCCTCGCGACGACCCAGGCCATCTGCGACTACCGGAAGGAGCAGGGGTTCGACGGCCCGCTGTTCATCGGCCGCGACACCCACGGCCTCTCCGAGCCGGCCTGGTCCTCGGCCCTGGAGGTGCTCGTCGCCAACGACGTCACCGTGCTCGTCGACGCCGCCGACCGCTACACCCCGACCCCCGCGGTCTCGCACGCGATCCTCACGGCCAACCGGGGCAAGGTGACGGGCGTCGACGGGCTCGCCCCGCATACCGGCCTCGCGGACGGCATCGTCGTCACGCCGTCGCACAACCCGCCGACCGACGGCGGGTTCAAGTACAACCCGCCCCACGGCGGCCCCGCCGACTCCGACGCGACGAAGGTCATCGCCGCGACGGCCAACGCCTACATCGCGGCCGGCCTCGACGGGGTCCGGCGGATCCCGTTCGAGCGGGCGCGCAAGGCCGCGCAGCCCTACGACTTCCTCGGCACCTACGTCGACGACCTGCCGAACGTCGTCGACATCGCGGCCATCCGGGAGGCCGGCGTGCGCATCGGCGCGGACCCGCTCGGCGGCGCGTCCGTCGACTACTGGGGTGCCATCGCCGAGCGGCACGGGCTCGACCTCACGGTCGTCAACCCGCTCGTCGACGCGACGTGGCGGTTCATGACGCTGGACTGGGACGGCAAGATCCGGATGGACTGCTCCTCCCCCAGCGCCATGGCCTCGCTCATCGACAAGCGCGACCAGTTCGTCATCGCGACGGGCAACGACGCCGACTCCGACCGCCACGGCATCGTCACCCCCGACGCCGGCCTGCTCAACCCCAACCACTACCTGTCCGTCGCGATCCAGTACCTCTACGGCGGCGCGCGGCCGGGCTGGCGCGGCGACGGGTTCATCGGCAAGACGCTCGTGTCGAGCTCGATGATCGACCGCGTGGCCGAGGACCTCGGCCGCCGTCTCGTCGAGGTTCCCGTCGGGTTCAAGTGGTTCGTGCCCGGGCTGCTCGACGGGTCGGGGCCGTTCGGGGGCGAGGAGTCGGCGGGGGCCTCGTTCCTGCGGTTCGACGGGTCGGTCTGGACGACGGACAAGGACGGGATCATCCTCGCCCTCCTCGCCTCCGAGATCCAGGCGCGGACCGGCACGAGCCCGAGCGAGCTGTATGCCGCACTCGTCGCCGTCCACGGCGACCCCGCCTATGCGCGGATCGACGCGGCGGCCAACCGGGAGCAGAAGGCCAAGCTCGCGGCGCTCTCACCCGCCGACGTGACCGCGGACTCCCTCGCGGGGGAGCCGATCACGGCCAAGCTCACGAGGGCTCCGGGCAACGGTGCCGCCATCGGGGGCCTCAAGGTCGTCACCGAGAGCGCGTGGTTCGCGGCGCGGCCGTCCGGCACGGAGGACGTCTACAAGATCTATGCCGAGTCCTTCCGTGGCCCCGAGCACCTCGCCGAGGTGCAGACCGAGGCCAAGGAGGTCGTCGCCGCCGCGCTGGACTCCTGATCAGCCGCCGCGGCGGGCGGTGGACTCGTCGCTCAGCCAGAGGCCGACGAGTCCACCGAAGTGCGCCTCGAACCGCTCCCACTCGTGCGGCGGGTAGGTCTGGTGGATCGTGTTGCGCAGCATACTGTGGAACTCCTCGCTGCCGACCCACTCGAAGGCCACCTCGTCGACGTGCCTGAGGGTCGTGTCGCAGAACTCGCGGTAGCGGTCGGTGTCGAAGTGGTCGTCGGCGAGGCCCTGGTAGGCCCGCAGCCGCGCGGCGTAGTCGAGGGCCGGGTCGTCGGCGATGGCGAACCACGGGTCGGTGTCGACCTGGGTGCGCGCCCGGCGCCCGGTGATCACGCAGAACGCGGACCACCGCAGGAGCGCCTTCATGGCCCACGGGAAGTAGTAGTGGAGCGAGGTCACGGCGACGTCGGGACAGGCGTTGGCGTAGTCGATGGGGTGGACGACGCCGTCCTTGACGAGCATCTCGCAGGAGTTGAACTCCCAGCGGAAGAAGGCGTTGACCGTCTGGCTGATCGTCACCGCCTCCGACCCCGTCTCGGGCCCGAGGAAGCCGTGCTCGACGGCATACCGGCTGTGCATCGGCTCGTCGGGCTGGAACTTCATGACCATCGTCTCCGGACCGATGGTCAGCGCGCGGGCGAAGACGTCGTAGCCGTCGATGGACTCCTGCAGGTGCATGAGCATCTCGCCGGAGTCGTCGTAGGCCGAGTGCAGCTCCCGGGCGTTGCGGATCCTGGACACCCCGCGCCAGCCCCCGCCGTCGAACGGCTTCATGAACAGCGGGTAGCCGAGCTCGTCCGCGAGGGCGTCGAGGTCGAATCCTCGATTGTACTTCGCGCTCGTGTAGGCCCAGCGGGCGTTGTCGACGGGGTTCTTGTAGGGGACGAGGACCGTCTCCGGCACGTGCATCCCGAGGCGCAGCATCGCGCAGTAGGCCGAGTGCTTCTCCATCGACTGGAAGGTGAACGGGCTGTTGAGCAGGTAGACGTCGTCCATGAGCGCCACCTTCTTCAGCCACTCGCGCGGGTGGTAGTACCAGTAGGCGAGGCGGTCGATGACGAGGTCGTGCCGCGGCTCGTCCCGCAGGTTGAAGGGCTCGATGGTGACCCGCTCGGTCCGGATCTCGTGGCGCGTGCCGTTCGGCGCCGAGAGGACCCCGAGGCGGCGAGCCATCGCCTCGAACGCCGTGGGCCAGTCCTCCTCCGCGCCGAGGAGCAGTCCGATGAGGTGGTTCTGCGGCATCGCGGGCGTCCTTCCGAACAGGGGCGGGTGGGGTCGTGCTCAGACGAAGCGTTGCAGGTGGTGCGCGAGCTGCTTGCGCCACCACGGCCAGTCGTGGGCGGAGTCGTCACCCCACACGTCGAGCTCGTAGCGGATCCCCTTGTCCCGCAATGCCTCTGCGAAGGCGAGCGTCTGCGGGTAGGACTGCGTGGGCTCCCACTCGTAGGGACCCCGACCGACGACCAGGAGGACGGACAGGCGCTCCCGGAGCCAGTCGAGGTGGTCGCCGTGGAGGTTGCGGACGTATGCCGCGGGGTTGGCGAAGTAGGTGTCGTCGCCCAGCTCTCCCCACCCGCGGAAGGTCGACACGTCGTAGTTGCCGGACATCCCGATGGCCAGGGGGGCCAGGTCGGCCCGCTGGAGGGCGAAGTGGACGGCATGGTAGGCCCCGAGCGAGACACCCGTCGTCACGAGCTCCTGCGGGCCACCGCACTCCGCGAAGATCCACGGGACGACCCGCTCGGTGAGCCAGGCGTAGTAGGCCTGCTGCCGGCTCGCGCGCTCCTCGGTCGGGATCGTGTTGTCCGACCACGTCCACTGGTCGGCCGAGTCGACGCAGAAGATGCTGGCCCGCCCCGCGTCGACGAGCCACCGGACCGCCTCGAGCATCCCGTTGTTCTCGAAGTCGACCGCCCGGCCCGCCTCGCTGGGGAAGACGAGCACCGGTCGGCCCCAGTGACCGTGGCGCAGCACCTGCAGTCGCAGGTCGGTCCCGGGCACCTCGAGCCACACCTCAGCCGCTGTCATGGGCCCTACCTTGGCACACCCCCCACAGCGTGGCGAGCAGGTCGGTGAGCAGCGGGTCGAGGCTGTCGCGCCAGGCGGTGTAGTTGTGCAGGTCGGGCACCTCGCGGTAGGTCACCGGGTGGCCCGCCCGGCGCAGGGCCGCGGCCATGTCGCGGTTGTTGGCGGCGTTCTCCTCGAGGGCCCCGCACGTCATCGCGACGTGCAGCGGATGCTCGGTGCCCGGCGCGTCGAGCACCTGCTGGACCGCCCGGGTGATCCGTCCGAAGTACCTGAACCGGCTCTCGGACTCGTCGCGCCGTACGCTGAAGAACGAGCCGCTCTGGGCGAACACGCCACCGATCGTGCCCATGGCCCCGGCCGAGAGCAGCCCGACGAGCAGCGCCGTCAGCCCGCCGAGGCTGGCCCCCATGACGACGACGGGGCCGCGGGTCGGGAACTGCTCCGCGAGGTGGGTCAGGCCCGCTCCGGCCTCGGTCCGCAGGTAGCCGGGAGACCCCGAGTACCACGCGTCGCGCAGCACCGGGGTGGCGAGCGCGACCCGGTGCGGGGCCACCCGTCCGGCGGCGATCATCGCGCCGGAGAACTGGGTGAGGGCGGCGAGCCGGTCGTACTCGGGTCCGTCGTGGACGAGCAGGAGCGGCAGCGGCTCGTCGGCAGACGCCGAGACCGGCGTCCACACGGTCATCGGGACCGGCTCGGACGTCTCCGCGACGAGGGACAGCTCGGTGCGCTCGCCCTCGACGGCCGGGGCGGACAGCCAGCGGGGCGGCGCATACGAGGGCATCTCCATGACCGACCGGTCGCCGAACGCCGTGGGCACGGTGACGGGGTTGTCCGGGTCGAGGATGGTATGCGTGGAGCCGCCGGCCGTCACGTCGTAGCGGTACTCGAAGCGCTGGAGCGGGGGGCGGGGCAGGTCGAGCCGCCACGCGGAGGCGTCGTCGACGCGGCCGAGGTCGCGCGGTCCGGGGACGGCCGGGTCGGCGACGAGCCGGATGCCCTCGACCGGGACGCCGTCGAGCGTCGGCAGGGCCACCTCGAACCGGACGTGATCGTCCAGCAGACGCGGGGTGGGCACGGTCAGAAGAGGGCGCTCATCAGCGCCGTGCGGGCCCTGCGGACCCGCTCGTCGTGGGAGCCCACGACGGTGAACAGCTCGAGCAGCCGGGCGCGGGCCCGGTCGCGGTCGTCGCCGCTCGTGGTGCGGACGAGGTCGACCAGACGGGAGAAGGCGTCCTCGACGTGCCCTCCGAGGACGTCGAGGTCGGCGACGACGAGGGCCGCGTCGAGGTCCGTCGGGTCGGCGGCCGCCGCCGCGCGGGCGACCTCGGGACCGACCGTCGCGGTGCGGCGCAGCAGCGCGACCTGGGCCAGACCGGCCTCGGCCTCGGCGTCGGCGGGGTTCTCCGCGAGGGCCTCCTCGTATGCCGCGGCGGCGCCCGCGAGGTCCCCGGCCTCGATCGCGTCGAAGGCCTTCTGGTGCAGCGGCGGCAGCTCGAGCTCCTCCTCCTCGTCCCCCGGCACGGGGCCGAGGTCGAGGCGCCCGGCGACCCCGTGCTGGACGGCGACGGCGAGCAGCTGGTCGAACGTCGCCCGCACCTCGGGCTCCGGGATGACGCCGGCGAAGAGCGGCACCGGCTGACCCTGGACGAGGCCGATCGTCACGGGCACCGACTGGACCTGGAAGGCCCGGGCGATGCCGGGGTTCGCGTCGACGTCGACGGTGACGACCTGGAGCCGGCCGTCGAGCGAGGCGGCGACCCGGGTCACCACGTCGACGTAGTCCGCCGACTGGGGGAGGCGGGGCGACCAGAGGACGACGACGGCCGGCACCCGCAGCGTCCCGTTGACCACCGTGGTGAACGTCGTGTCGGTCGCCTCGACGACGAGCCCCTCGGGGACGGCTGGACGTCCGCCCGCGGCGGGTCCCGCCGAGGACGGGGCGGACAGGCCCGAGAGGTCGACGGCTCCCCGGCCCGCGGAACCGGCGATGGGTTCTGGCGTCATGGCCTCATCCTCTCAAACGACGCCGGCTCAGGACTCCTTGGCCGTCGCGAGCTGCTCGTCCGCTCCGACGACCGTGGCCTGGCCCGAGGTGGGCACGAGGAGGACGACGGGCTCGAGGTAGGTCACCGTGACCTTCTTCGTCGTCGTGGCGTGACCGAGGGCCCGCGCGACGTGGGCGTCGAGGGTCAGCTTCTTGGCCTTCTTCGTCGGCGCGATGGTGTCGGTGCGCGTCAGCTGGCCGAAGACGAGGGCGCCCCCGTCGGACAGCCGGAAGGCGTGGGTCAGCCGGGCGTCCACGCTGTGCTTCTGGGTGAACGTGCCAAGGGCGCCGAGCGCCTTGGCCTGTTGGACCGCGCCGCCGCGGATCCCCCGCGTGAACGTGTCGGTCGTCGCGAGGTTCTTCGGGGTGCTCGGGCCCGGGTGGGCGAGGGCCGACGCGAGCTGGTCGAGGGCGCCCGCGGGGCTCACGACGAGCCCGCTGCGCGCCCCGGGGGCGAGGGACGGGACGCCGTCGGCGACGGTGCCGAGGCTCGGGATCGTCGCGCCGCTCAGCATGGCGACCGAGGCCGCGACGACGAAGCGGGAGGTCGGCGTCGCGGAGGTGAGGACCTGCAGCGACCGGGTGCTCGAGTCCGCGTCGAGGGTCGTGGTGACCATGGTCCGCGGCCAGCCCGTCGTCCGCACGATCCCGAGGACCTGGGGGGTGACCGGCCGGGTGAGCGGGTCGGTGTCAGCCGGCGGCTGCTTGCTGGTCACCATCGCCTCGGCGACGGCGAGCGCGGAGGCGATGAGGGCTGCCCGGCGCGCCGTCTCGCCGGCGGTGCCGGTCTGGGTGACCGCGGCGGAGGCGTCGGCGATCGCGCGGGTCGCGATGGCCGCCGCCGTCTGCTCGTTGAGCGGGGCGCCGCCGGACTGCTCGGTCGGGGCGTCGTCGAGCACGGCCACGCGGTCGCCGAGGCCGCAGCCGCCCACGAGGAGGCCGGACGCCAGTGCGGCGACGGCCAGCACCCGCATACCCCTCCTCATACCTGTCGTGTCTGTCGTCCGCCTCATGCCGACACCTCCACCGGGGCCTCGGGAGCCGGCTGTCGCCGCCGGCGCGGGAGGAGGAACGCGACCGCGAGGCCGCCGAGGACGAGCAGGAGCCCCAGGACGGCGACGACGAGGGCCTCGACGAACCAGGCCCGGTGCGACCAGGAGACCTCGATCCGGTCGACGGCTCCGGTCACGACGACCGTCTCCGGCGCGCTCGCCTGGTCCAGCTCGACGGTCACCGGGGTCGTGTCGTCGTGCGTCTCCCGCCAGATCTCGGCCCGGGAGGGGTCGACCGCCGAGCCGGAGCCGCGGGAGTGCCCGACCAGGGCCCAGTCGCGGACGACGACGCCCGTCACGTCGGTCACGGGCGTCGTGCCGACGAGGGCGGTGACGTCCGACGGCGCGCCCACCCCCGCCCAGACGTGCTGGCCGGCCCGGGGGACGACGAGCACGACGGTGGGCTCGTCGAGACGGTTGAGCACCGAGGGCGCGAGGACGACGGTGCCGCGCACCGGGTGCAGGGTGAAGGTCGCGGTGCCGGAGCCACCGAGGTGGCCGGCGAACCACGCGCCGGGGACGAGCAGGACGATGCCGAGCAGCGCCAGGACGGCGCCGACCAGCTTCTGCGCGAGATTCACGGGGTGGGAGCTTCCTCGTCAGGGGGGCGCGGCAGGCTTCGCCGGCCACGCGATCAGGCTCCACGATGGCTCACGGGCAGGGCCGACCTCAAATCCACGACTCACCCGGACCGGCAGGAGGACGGTCTCGGCCGGGCCGACGGGGCCGATCGTGCGGGACAGACGCAGCCCGGACCCCTGTCCACGCGCCTGTGCCGGTCGGTCTGTCGTCAGGCCCCTCGGTCGGCCGGCCGACCGGTCGGCTCGGGCTGGTCGAGGGGGTCCTCGAGGAAGTCCTCGTTGCCCACCCGGACCCGGCGCAGCAGCGCGAAGAGGGTCGCGTGCTCGGCAGGCGTGAGCATGGCGAGTCCGAAGTCGACGGCCTCGAGCTCCCGGGTCATGGCCTCCATCGCGGTGCGCCCGCTCTCGGTGACGACGGCGAAGGTGCCGCGCCCGTCGTCGGGGTTCGGCACGCGGTCGACGAGGCCCTGGGCCGCGAGCCGCTGGATGATGTTCGTCGCGCTCGTGGGATGGACCATGAGCCGCTCGCCGATCGTCGACATGGACAGCCGCCCGCCGTGGGAGAAGGTGAGCAGGACGAGCGCCTCGTAGCGGGCGAAGGTGAGGTCGTGCCGGGCGGCGATCGCGTCGAAGCGGGTGAGCAGCAGCTGCTGGACCCGCATGACGGAGGTCGCCGTGGCCATCGACTCGGCCCGCGAGGCCTCGCCCCACCGGCGCCGCCACAGCATGGCGGCCCGCGCGATGGGGTCGAAGGGCAACGGCTTGCGGGGCACGGCGACAACCTACCGACGTGCGCCACCACGCAGCAGCCTCATCTCGGCGCGGCCCGAGCCCTCGTGGAGCCGTCGGGCGGCGTCGACGACGAAGCCCTCCTTGAGGTAGAAGGCGAGCGCCCGGGCGTTGTCGCATAGCGTCCACGCGGTGACCGGCCGATCCGCGACGACCGTCGCGAGGAGGTCCTGGGCCAGGCCGCTGCCGAGGGCGGAGGCGACGACGTCGATGGCATACAGCTCCCACGCCGTCGGCGCGTCGGCATCCCGGGTGGGTCCAGCGGAGGCGAAGCCGAGCGTCACCTCGTGGTCCCGCGCCACGGCGAGGACGGCGTCGGGCTCGTCGAGCTCCCGGACGATGACCCAGGCCGGGCCGCGGCCGGTCACGGCGGGTGACCGCTCAGCCCTCGGCGGGCTCGCGCTCGGACCGCTCGGCGAGCTCGCGCTCGACCCGCTCGACCTTCTCCGTCAGCTGACCCGTGTAGCCGGGCCGGATGTCGGCCTTGAGGACGAGCGAGACCCGCGACCCGTAGCCCTCCATCGCCGCGCAGCACGCCTTGACGACCGCCATGCACTCGTCCCACTCCCCCTCGAGCGTCGTGAACATGGCATCCGTGCGGTTGGGGAGCCCGGACTCGCGGACGATGCGGACGGCCTCGGCGACGGCCACGTGGACCGAGCCCGAGTCGTCGGAGGCGGACGGGGCGACGGAGAAGGCGACGAGCATGACCCCACCGTATGCAACGGTGCCTCGCCCCCCGAACCCGCGGTCCTCTCGCGGCCGTGGCGTGTCGCCGTGGAGGCTGCCCAGCCCGCTCGGGTGGTGCCCGCCGTCGACGGGCCGACCGTCGCGACGGGCGGGACCGGGAGCCAGGACAGTCAGGTCAGGGCCGTGAGGAGGGTGTCGGCGGCCGCGTAGGGATCGGTGCGCCCGTCGACGACCTCGGCCGCCAGGGTCGCCAGGGTCGCCGCACCGGCGCCGATCCCCGGGTCGGCGATCCGCGACCTCAGTGCGTCGAGGACGATCCCCTCGATCTCCCGGGCCGCCCGCTCGGCCCGGCGCCGCCGCAGCGCGTCGTGGGCGACGAGCCACGTCTCGTGCCGCCCGATGGCCTCGACGAGGTCGTCGAGACCGGTCCCCCGCGACGCCACGGTCCGCACGACGGGCGGCCGCCAGAGCCCCGGGGCGGTCCGGTCACCGAGGCTGACCAGGTGACGCAGGTCGCGCACCGCCGCGGTGGCTCCGTCGCGGTCGGCCTTGTTGACGACGAGGACGTCGGCCACCTCGAGGATGCCCGCCTTCGCGGCCTGGATGCCGTCGCCCATCCCCGGAGCCACCATGACGACCGTGGTGTCGGCCGTCGCGGCGATCTCGACCTCGGACTGCCCCACGCCGACGGTCTCGACGAGGACGACGTCGAACCCCGCCGCGTCGAGGACCCGGACTGCCTGCGGGGTCGCGCGGGACAGCCCCCCGAGGTGGCCGCGGGAGGCCATCGAGCGGATGTAGACCCCGGGGTCCGCCGCATGGTCCGCCATCCGGACCCGGTCACCGAGCAGTGCGCCCCCGGAGAAGGGGGAGGTCGGGTCGACGGCGAGCACCCCGACCCGGGAGCCCCGGGCGCGGTATGCCGTGATGAGGGCGTTCGTCGTCGTCGACTTCCCCACGCCGGGCGATCCGGTGATCCCGACGACGCGGGCCCGCCCCCCGAGAGGGGCGAGGGCCGCCATGACGGACCGCAGCGACGGGTCGCCGTCCTCGACGAGCGTGACGAGCCGCGCCACGGCACGGGGCGACCCGTCCCGGGCCGCCGCGACGAGCGCCGGGACGTCGACGGCTCGGCCCATCAGGCCTTCGGGACGCGGATGACGAGGGCGTCGCCCTGGCCGCCGCCACCGCACAGCGCAGCGGCGCCGACCCCACCGCCCCGGCGCCTCAGCTCGTGGGCGAGGGTGAGCACGACCCGGGCACCCGACATGCCGAGCGGGTGGCCCATGGCGATCGCGCCGCCGTTGGGGTTGACGATGTCGAGGTCGACGCCGAGCTCCTTCGCCGAGGCGAGCCCGACGGCCGCGAACGCCTCGTTGATCTCGATGACGTCGAGATCGGTGGGGGCGATGCCCTCCTTCGCGCACGCCGCCTCGATGGCGTGGGCCGGCTGGGACTGCAGCGTCGAGTCCGGCCCGGCGACGACGCCGTGGGCGCCGATCTCGGCGAGCCAGGTCAGACCGAGCTCCTCGGCCCGGGACCGGCGCATGACGACGACCGCCGCGGCGCCGTCGGAGATCTGCGACGCCGAGCCGGCGGTGATCGTGCCGTCCCGGGCGAAGGCCGGCCGCAGCCCGGCGAGCGACTCGACCGTCGTGTCGGCCCGGACGCCCTCGTCGGTCGCGAAGACGACGGGATCGCCCTTGCGCTGCGGGATCGACACGGGGACGACCTCGTCGGCGAAGTAGCCGTCCTTCCACGCCCGCGCGGCCTTCTGGTGCGAGGCGGCGGCGAAGGCGTCCTGCTCCGCCCGGCTGGACCGCAGCTCCCCCGTGTTGGCCGACTCGGTGAGCGACCCCATCGCCTGCCCGGTGAGGACGTCCCAGAGCCCGTCGTAGGCCATCGAGTCGACGAGCGTCACGTCGCCGTACTTGAACCCGTCGCGGCTCTTGGGCAGCAGGTGCGGGGCGTTGGTCATCGACTCCTGGCCGCCCGCGACGACGATCTCGAACTCGCCCACCCGGATCAGCTGGTCGGCGAGCGCGATGGCGTCGAGCCCGGACAGGCAGACCTTGTTGACGCTCAGCGCGGGCACCGACAGCGGTATGCCGGCCTTCGCGGCGGCCTGCCGAGCCGGGACCTGGCCCTCGCCGGCATACAGCACCTGGCCCATGACGACGTAGTCCACGTCCTCGGGGGACACCCCGGCCTTGGCCAGGGCACCCGCGATGGCGAGGCCGCCCAGGTCGGAGCCGGAGAACCCCTTGAGCGAGCCGCTCATCCGGCCCATCGGGGTGCGCGCCCCCGCGACGATGACGGTGGGATCGGTGGCCATGCTTCGCCTCCAACATCGGTGCCTGGTGATCGCCCTCGACTCTACCGACGCGCCCTGACCAGGCCGAGGGCCCGGACGGGTGCGGTGCACCACACCGGGCCGGCCCCGGTCCGGCACGACATAGGCTTCGGCCCATGACCGCCGACCTGTTCACCGCCATCGACCACGTGGGCGTCGCGGTGCCCGATCTCGACGTCGCGATCGCCTTCTACCGCGACGTCTACGGCATGGAGCTGGCCCACGAGGAGACCAACGAGGAGCAGGGCGTCCGGGAGGCGATGATGCGGGTCGGGGACAGCGGCTCGCACGTCCAGCTCCTCGCCCCCCTCACCCCCGAGTCGACGATCGCCACGTTCCTCGAGCGCAACGGCCAGGGCGTCCAGCAGATCGCCTACCGCGTCGTGGACGTCGAGGCGGTCGGCGCCACCCTCCGCGACCGCGGCCTGCGGCTGCTCTACGACACGCCCCGGCGCGGCACGGCCGGGTCCCGGATCAACTTCATCCACCCCAAGGACGCCGGCGGGGTCCTCGTCGAGCTCGTCGAGCCCGCCGAGGCTCCCTGACCCGCGAGGCCCCTGCCCGGGCCCGCCCGGGCCTCAGGAGCGCCGGTCCAGCTCGGCGGCGGTGAGCACGACGAGCGCGGCCGTCCAGGCCAGGGGCGCCGCACCGGCCGGCCGGCCGTCGGCGAGGACCTTCTCCGGGAGCGAGCCCCACGGCACCCGGTGCGCGTCGAGCCAGTCCATCCAGTGCCGGGCGACCTCGGTCCTCCCGCTCTCGGCGGCGGTGTAGGCGACGAGCGCCGTCTCCGGCGTCCACGACTCGCCGACGTGGTACCACCACTCTCCCGGGGCGAGGCCGCCGCCGGCGCGGAGCGCGTTGTCCTGGTAGGTCGTCCAGCTCCGGACGATGTCGGCCCCCGTGCGCGTGCCGGGCGCGAGGGCGGCCGTCGACCCCACGAAGGCCGGCATGAGCATGGCGACGGCGGCGTCCCGGCCGCCGCCGTCGCCGTAGCGCTGGAAGGTCGGACCGAACTGGTCCACGACGACATCGGCGAGCCGGTTCCCGGCCGCCCGGGCCGACGCGGCCCGCCGCTGGTCCTCGAGCCCGGTGAACAGCGTGGCGGCACCGTCCAGCCCGGCGATCATGGGAGCCACCTCGCCGAGCGACACCTGCTTCTGGTGCACCTCCCAGTAGTCCGGGGTCACCGGGGGCAGCTGGGTGCCGTCGTCGGTGAGGTCGAGGAGGTGTCCGAGGGCGTGCTGCGCCATCGTGACGAGGTCGGGTGCCAGGTCCGTGGCGGCGGAGGCGCCCCCGGTGCGCGACCGGCCCGCCCCGGGCGAGAGCCCGGCCGGGGAGAAGGAGTCGTCGGACAGCTCCCCGAGCGCCCACAGCACCCACCCGGCGGCGTCGGCCTGGCGGGGCCGCCGGTCCGGCACGCCGGACCCGTCGAGGAGGTACCGCGCCGCGAACCCGCCGTCCCGCTGCTGCATCCGGGCGAGGAAGCCGAGCGCGGCGAGGGCGTCGGCGCGATGACCGGCGCGGTCGAGCGCGACGGCGACGAAGGCCGTGTCCCGCGGCCAGTCATAGGACCATCCGTCCGACGGGCCCGCGGCGACGGCGCCGTTCGGCGCCATGAGGCGCCGCAGGTCGAGCAGGGCGGTCCGCACCATCGGCTCGTATGCCGTGTCGGAGCCGGGGACGCGACCCGCGGCGAGCCAGGCGAGGTTGTCGGCGTTGGTCCGCCCGTCCGCCTCGTCCAGGGGGACGTACCAGTCCGGCGTGGCGTGCAGGGCCGGCAGCGCCCGGTCGGACCCGAAGGAGGGCGCCCGGACCGCGAGCGTCGCGACGAGGGTCGCGACGAGGAGCAGACCGGTCGCGAGGACCCGTCGCCTGCGTCCCGACATGCCTTCATCCTGCCAGCCGGCCAGCGGGTGAGATCGCTCACCGCGTGAGCCGGGTCTCACGCGGAATGCCCGGGAAGCGACCAGTCAGTAGGTTCTGGGCGAGCACCCCGAGACGGCCCCGCCGAAGGAGTCCACGACCATGGAGCAGATCCGCGACGCCATCCTGTCCGGTGACCGGAGCGAGGAGACCTATGCGGGGATCGAGATCCCCGCCACCTACCGCGGCGCGACGGTCCACAAGGACGAGGTCGCCATGTTCGAGGGGCTGCCGACGAAGGAGAAGGACCCTCGCAGGTCCCTCCACGTCGACGACGTCCCGGTCCCCGAGCTCGCCCCCGGCGAGGCCCTCGTCGCCGTCATGGCCAGCGCCATCAACTACAACACCGTGTGGACGAGCATCTTCGAGCCGCTGCCCACCTTCGGCTTCCTCGAGCGCTACGGCCGGACGAGCGAGTACGCGAAGCGGCACGACCTGCCCTACCACGTCGTCGGCTCCGACCTCGCGGGTGTCGTCCTGCGGACCGGCCCGGGGGTCACGAAGTGGAAGGCCGGCACGGAGGTCGTCGCCCACTGCCTGTCGGTCGAGCTGGAGGACCCCCAGGGTCACGACGACACGATGATGGACCCGCAGCAGCGGATCTGGGGCTTCGAGACCAACTTCGGCGGCCTCGCCGAGATCGCCGTCGTCAAGGCCAACCAGCTCATGCCCAAGCCGGCCCATCTCACCTGGGAGGAGGCGGCCTCCCCCGGCCTCGTCAACAGCACGGCATACCGGCAGCTCATCTCCCACCACGGAGCCCAGATGAAGCTCGGCGACCGGGTCCTCATCTGGGGGGCCTCCGGCGGCCTCGGCTCGTATGCCACGCAGATGGCCCTCGCGGGCGGCGCGACCCCCGTGTGCGTCGTGTCCAGCCCGGAGAAGGCGGCGATCTGCCGCGCGATGGGCGCCGAGCTCGTCATCGACCGGTCGGCGGAGGGCTACCGGTTCTGGAACGAGGAGGGGACGGAGCAGAACCCCAAGGAGTGGCAGCGGCTCGGCAAGCGGATCCGCGAGCTGACCGGCGGCTACGACGTCGACATCGTCTTCGAGCACCCGGGCCGGGAGACGTTCGGCGCGAGCGTCTACGTCGCGCGCAAGGGCGGCACGATCGTCACGTGCGCCTCGACGAGCGGGTTCATGCACGAGTACGACAACCGCTACCTGTGGATGAACCTCAAGCGCATCGTCTCCAGCCACTTCGCCAACTACCGCGAGGCGTGGGAGGCCAACGAGCTGGTCAACCGGGGGCTCATCCACCCCACGCTATCCAAGACCTACCCGCTGACCGAGGTCGGCCAGGCCGCCCTCGACGTCCACCGCAACGCCCACCAGGGCAAGGTCGGCGTCCTCACCCTGTCACCCGCGCCCGGGCTCGGCGTGACCGACACCGCCAAGCGCGAGCGGTTCGCCGCGGCGATCAACCGGTTCGCCGACGTCTGAGGCGATCGGGGCCGGTGAGGTGACCCGGTGTCCCCGCGGTAGCCCCCGCATACCTCGACCGACGGAGGGCTCGGCTGGGTGGAGGTATGCGATGTCCCTGCGATGGCCCTCGCATACCTCGACCGGCGGAGGGCTCGGCTGGGTGGAGGTATGCGATGTCCCTGCGATGGCCCTCGCATACCTCGACCGACGGAGGGCTCGGCTCCGGCCGGCGGCACCGGTTCCCGCCGCCACCCCATCCGCGGCGGATGACGAGCCAGCGGCCCTCCCACGGCTAGGGTGTGCCGCGGAGGTGAGAGCGATGTTCGAGGCACGGCGCGAGAGCCGGACCCAGCGGGCCCGGCTCGACGAGGACGGCGAGGGGCCCGACGGTCTGACGGCCGAGACCGGCGACGCGGCGGTCGCCGAGACGCTGCGCACCGGCGAGGTGTCCGAGGCGGTCGCCGGAGCGGCGGGCGGCGGGCGGTTCGGCACACCGGGCAAGCCGCTCAACCACCGGTCGCCGTTCTACATGGGCTTCGTCGGGGCCTTCGGCGTCGTCATCGCCATCGGCCTGTGGCACCTGCTCGGCAGCCTGCAGACGACGCTGACGATCCTCCTCGTCGCGGGCTTCATCGCGCTCGCCCTCGACCCCATCGTCACCTGGCTCATGGGGAAGGGGCGCGGCCGGGGGCTGTCGGTCTGCCTCGTCCTCCTCGGCTTCGCCCTCGTCCTCGTGCTCATCACCCTCCTCGTCGTGCCGCCCGTCGTCTCCCAGTCGATCGGTCTCGTCCAGGCCGCGCCCGACTACATCCAGCGGATCATGAACTCGGACTGGGTCCAGCACCTCAACAACGAGTACGACGTCCTCGACAAGATCGAGACGGAGCTGAAGAGCAAGGCGACCGACGCGCGCCTCTACGGCAACCTGTTCGGGGGCATCGTCGGCGCGGGGGCGCTCGTCGTGAACATCGTCTTCCAGGTCTTCACGATCCTCGTCGTGACGATCTACCTGCTCACCTCGCTGCCCGCGGTCAAGGAGGCCGCCTACGCGCTCGTCCCGCGCAGCCGGCGGCCCCGGTTCACCTCCCTGTCGGAGGAGATCCTGCGCCGGGTGGGGGCCTACGCCCTCGGCCAGGTCGGGGTGGCCTCCGTCAACGCCGCGCTGTCCTTCGTCATGATGACGATCGTCGGCATCCCGTATGCGGCGATCCTCGCCGTCGTCGTCGGCCTCCTCGGCCTCATCCCCATGGTCGGCGCGACGATCGGCGCGGTCATCGTCTGCATCGTCGCGGCCTTCACCGGGATCAAGCTGGCCATCATCGCGGGGATCTACTACGTCGTCTACCAGCAGTTCGAGAACTACGTCGTCGCCCCGCGGGTCATGGCGCGGACCGTGTCCGTCCCCGGGCTGGTGACCGTCCTCGCCGCGATGATCGGCGGCACCCTCATGGGGATCCTCGGCGCCCTCATCGCGATCCCCGTCGCCGCCGGCCTCATCCTCATCTACCAGGAGGTCGTCGTCCCCCGGCAGAACGCCCACTGAGGGCCGAGCCCACCACCCCGGCGGAGAGGCTCGCGTGGGTCAGCGCGTCGCGCCGCTCGCGTGGCGGCGGCCCCGCGCGTCCCAGCAGGCGGTGTGCCAGTGCCGGCGGTCGTCCACGCCTCCGATGCCGTCGGCCGGCCAGACGACGACGTGCGGCGTGCCCGGGGCGATGGTCTGGGAGCACCCGGGGCACAGCCACGACCGGGCCGGGCCGTCCTGGGGGACGCCCGAGACCCGCCGCACCGACCAGCTGCGGCCGCCGTAGTCCTCGGTCACCGGCCCGAGCCTCCCGGTGGCGAGCGGCCGCTCGTCGCGACGGCGTCGGTTGGCCCGTGGCATACGAGCCAGTATCCCGGAAGCCTCCCGGACCGCCGCCGTCAGAGGCCGAGCGTCCGGCGGCTGAGGGCGGCGAGGTCCTCGACGACGTCGACGCCGGCGGCCATCGTCGCGTGACCGCGGCTGAGGACGGCGAGACGGATGTCGGTGCCGTCGCCGGTGATCCGTCCGATGCTGTTGATGACCCACCGGTAGTCGAGCGTCGAGCGCGGCAGCCAGCCGTTCTTGACGGCCACCGTCTCACCGTGTCGCGCCGCGCTCGTCACCCCCCAGCGCTGGGCGGGGGTCACCTGGGTCATGAGCGTGAGCGCCTGGTGCCCGTGGTGCACGACCTCCTGGGAGGCGAGCTGTCCGATGAGCCGGACCTGGTCACGCGGCGTCGTCCGCGTCTCGCCCCAGTAGCCGCTCGGTCCGCCCGTCGTGCTCGTGAGCCCGAGCCTGCGGTTCGCCGCGGCCAGGCCGCTCACCTCTGCGATCCGGTCCCACAGCGCCGTGGCGGCATTGTTGTCGCTGTAGCGGATCATCGACTGGGCGAGGGCCAGCTCGGTGGAGCTGAGGCCACGGTGGGCGTCCTGGGCGTCGAGCAGCAGCGTCGCGAGGATGTCGACCTTGACGATGCTCGCGGTGTCGAAGCGCTGCGTGCCATGCCAGGCGAACGACCGGCCCGTCGTCCCGTCGACGAGAGCCACGCCGAGGGCGACCTTCGCGGGGACCGAGAAGTCCGCGAGCCGGTCGGTCAGGGTGGCCGAGCGGGCAGCCCACGACGCGTCGGCCGCAGCGGTCGACGCGGAGGTGGGGGACGGCCCGACGGCTGTGGTGGGGGTGCCGGAGGCGGTGGACGTGGCGCCGGACGCGGTGGACGTCGTGCTGGAGGCTCTGGACCCGGCCGGGACGACGGCGACGCGACCGGCCGTGCTCGAGCTCCCGGCTGCGCCCGTGGCCGATGCCCTGTCGAGGCTGCAGCCCGCGGTGCCGGCGAGCGCCAGGAGGGCAGGGGCACCGAGGACCACGGCACGGCGGGACACCATGGTGACGAGTATCGGCGGCGTGGCTATGCAGACCCTGTCACCACGCTGAGCGCCGGACCCGGGGCGCTGCCGTCCAGGCCCGGAACGCCGGACCTGAGGACCCCGTTAGGCGTAGGTGCGGAACCCGCGGCCCGTCTTCCGGCCCAGGTAGCCCGCCGTCACGAGGTGCTCGAGGAGCGGGGCGGGGGCGAAGCCCCGCTCGCGGAACTCGATGTAGAGCTCCCGCTCGATGGCGAGGGACACGTCGAGACCGACGACGTCGAGCAGCTCGAAGGGGCCCATCGGCAGTCCGCACCCCGTCTTCATCGCCGTGTCGATGGCGTCGGCCGTGGCGTAGTTCGCCTCGAGCATCTTCACGGCGTCGTTGAGGTAGGGGAACAGGAGGGCGTTGACGATGAAGCCGGCCCGGTCGCCGCACGTCACCGCGTGCTTGCCGATGCGGGCGCAGACCTCCTGGGCCGTCGCGACGACGTCCGGGGCCGTCGCGACGGTGTGGACGACCTCGACGAGCCGCATGACCGGCGCGGGGTTGAAGAAGTGGAGGCCGACGACGTCCTGCGGCCTCGAGGTCACGGCGGCACAGTCGACGACCGGCAGCGAGGAGGTCGTCGTGGCGAGGACCGCGCCGGGTCGGCAGATCTCGTCGAGGTTCTCGAAGAGCGCCTGCTTGACCCCCAGGTCCTCGACGACGGCCTCGACGACGAGGTCGACCTCGGCGAGGTCGTCCAGGGAGGTCGACCCGGTGACGAGCGCGAGCGCCGCGTCGCGCGCCTCGCTGCTCACCTTGCCGCGCTGGACGGCCTTCTCCAGCGACTTCCCCAGGCCGGCGACGACGGCGTCGAGCGAGGTCTGGGCCCGGGCGACGAAGGTCACCGGGAGCCCGGCCGTGGCGAACACCTCGATGATCCCCCTCGCCATCGTTCCCGAGCCGACGACGCCGACCGACCGCACCTCCCGGTGGGTGCCGGCGGCCTGCCCGGAGTCCGCCGGGGTCAGCGCGTCGGGGACGACCTGCGAGGAGCCCGGTGCGGCATACGTGTAGAACCCCCGGCCGCTCTTGCGACCCTTGAGACCCGCGCTGACCATCTGCTTGATGAGGGGGGTCGGGGCGTGGAGCCGGTCGCGGCCCTGCTTGTACATCGTGTCGAGGATCTCGTATGCCGTGTCGAGGCCGATGAGGTCCATGAGGGCGAGCGGGCCCATGGGGTAGCCGCAGCCGAGCCGCATCGCGGCGTCGATGTCCTCACGGCTGGCATACCGGCTCTCGAACATCGACACCGCGTGGTTGAGGTAGCCGAAGAGCAGGGCGTTGGCGATGAACCCGGCCTTGTCCCCGACGACGACGGGCTGCTTGCCGAGCCGCTGGGCGAGGGCCTTGACGTCCTCGAAGACCTCGTCCTCGGTGACGACCGTGCGCACCACCTCGACGAACTGCAGGACCGGCGCCGGGTTGAAGAAGTGCATCCCTACGACGCGCTTGGGGTTGCTCGTCGCGACGGCGATCTCGGTGACGGGCAGGGAGGAGGTGTTCGTGGCGAGGATGGCGTCCGGCCCGACGATGGCGTCGACCTTGGCGAAGATCTCCTTCTTCAGCGCCAGCTTCTCCGGCACCGCCTCGACGACGAGCTCGCACCCGGCGAGGTCGTCGATGGAGGCGGTGAACGTCACCCGGTGAAGGAGCTCGGCCTGCGCCTGCGGCGTCAGCTTGCCCCGGCTCACCGCCCGGGCCGTCGACTGCTCGAGGTGGCCGCGACCGACGGCGACGGCGGGCTCGTCGACCTCGACCGCGACGACGTCGATCCCGTTGCGGGCGAAGACCTCCACGATGCCGGCACCCATCGTGCCGAGACCGATGACGCCGACCTTGGTGAACTCACGCGACATGGGTGCGAGTCTGGCAGAGCCCGCGACGGCTCCGGTCACCGATGTGGCGATCGTCGCCTCAGGAGGTCGCCCGGCGGTCGGCGAGGGCGCGGAGCACCGGCACGGCGGCCGCGATGGCGTCCCGCTCCCGCGGGGTCAGCGCGGCCAGCTCCTCCCCGAGCAGGTGGGTGCCCGAGCAGCGGACCTCGTCGAGCAGCCGGGCCCCGTCCCCGGTGAGCCGGATGAGCCGGGCCCGCTGGTCCTCCAGGTCGACCTCCCGGGTGGCCCAGCCGGCCTCGAGGAGGATGTCGACGAGCCGCGTCATGCTCGCCGGGGACATGCCGAGACGGGTGGCGAGGTCCCCCTGGCGGATCCCGTCGGGCTCGAAGCGCAGGGCGTAGAGGGCGGCGAGCCGGCTCGGGGTGATGCCCTCCTCGACGGCCGGGGTCCGCAGGTGGTATGCCAGCCGGTTCACCTCGACGCGCAGCTGGCCGGCGAGATCCTCGATCTCGGGCGTCACGGTGTCACCCGGGACGACCGGCGTCACCCGGGTCACGGGGTGCTCGCCTCCACCTCGGCCGTGGACCGGGACCGCTCGACGACGGCCACCGGGCCGGCCTCCTCGTGGACGTAGTGGGCGCCGCGCATCCACGACGCGGCGGCGGCGACGAGACAGGCGACGATGGCGAACCCGAAGGCCACGACGAGGCCGTCGTGGAACGGCGGGGAGATGAGCGACGGGAAGAACGAGTGGCCGGTGAGATAGGCCGCGTCCTGCGCCGAGAGGCTGTGCAGCGTGCTCGTCCCGAGCAGCGACTGGATCGGGTTGTAGCCGAGGAGCGAGGCGAACAGCACCGCGACGGGCGGCAGCGCGGCGATCGAGTGCGCCTGGGCGGCCGACACCCCGTGGGAGGTGAGCCCGACCATCATCGCGTCCGGGAGCGAGCGGGACAGGCCGACGATCATGAGCGAGAAGAAGATGCCGATCGACAGCACCATCGCGCTGTTCTGGAAGGTCGTCGACATCCCGGCCCCGACACCGCGCCGGATCGCGGGGAGGGCGTTCATGATCCCGGCCCGGTTCGGCGAGGCGAACAGTCCCATCCCGAGGCCGTTGAGCAGGAGCGCGCACCCGAAGGACCAGTAGGAGAAGTCGACGGGCAGCAGGAGCAGCCAGACGAAGCTGAGCGCGGCGATGATCATGCCGCCGGTGGCGAACGGCCTGGCTCCGTAGCGGTCGGACAGCCATCCGGAGACCGGTCCCGCGACGAGGAACCCGGCCGTCATGGGGAGCATGAAGATGCCGGCCCACAGCGGCGTGCTCTCGAAGGAGTAGCCGTGTCGCGGGAGCCAGATGCCCTGGAGCCAGATGATGAGGACGAACATGAGGCCACCGCGACCGAGGCCGGACAGCAGGCTCGCGAGGTTGCCCGCCGTGAAGGCGCGGATCCGGAACAGGTCGAGGTGGAACATCGGGTGCGACACCCGCGTCTCGACCCAGCAGAAGATGCCGAGGAGGACGACGCCGCCGGTGAGGGCGGCGAGGACCCACGGGTTCGTCCAGCCCATGATGTGGCCGCCGTGCGGCTGGATGCCGTAGTTGATCCCCGTGAGCAGCGCGATGAGGCCGATGCCGAAGGTGAGGTTGCCCCACCAGTCGATCCGGCCGGGCCGGCGGACCCCGTCGTCGTGGAGCTTGACGTAGGCCCAGACGGTGCCGAAGAGGCTGATCGGCACGGAGACGAGGAAGACGAGGCGCCAGTGGATCGGGGCCAGGACGCCACCGATGACGAGGCCGAGGAAGGAGCCGGCGATGCCGGACACCATGTTGAGGCCGAGGGCCAGGCCCCGCTGGTCGGACGGGAAGACGTCGGTGATGATGGCGCTGGAGTTGGCCATGAGCAGCGCTCCGCCCACCCCTTGGAGCACCCGCATCGCGATGAGCCACAGCGCTCCGCTGCTGCCGGTCATCCAGGTGATCGACAGCATGATGGAGAAGACGGAGAAGATCGCGAAGCCGGCGTTGTACATCCGGACGCGTCCGTACATGTCGCCGAGCCTGCCGAAGCTGACGACGAGCACGGCGGTGACGATGAGGTAGCCCATCATGAGCCAGAGCAGGTAGCTCGTGTTGCCCGCCTCGAGCGGGTCGACCTTCAGCCCGCGGAAGATGTCGGGCAGGGCGATGAGCAGGATCGAGGAGTTGATCGTCGCGATGAGGACGCCGAGCGTCGTGTTCGAGAGGACGACCCAGCGGTAGCGCGAGGAGTCGACGCGGGCGTGACGGGGTCCGGTGCGTAGTGTCTCAGTCATTTGTTTCAAGTGTACTAACTTTTCTGGGAGTCGCCTGGCCGTTCGTCTTTTCTCGATGCGGGCCCCCGCGAGCGGGAGCCGGCCGGGACCCGCGGCCGCGCCGCGCCGTAGAGTGGCGCCTCGTGCGGATGGTGATCGCGACCTGCAGCGTCGACTACGACGGACGTCTCACGGCCCACCTCCCCCTCGCCAAGCGGCTGCTGCTCGTCAAGGCCGACGGCTCGGTGCTCGTCCACAGCGACGGCGGGTCGTACAAGCCGCTCAACTGGATGGCGCCACCGTGCGCGATGGCCGAGGTGGACCCCGACGAGGGCGAGGCAGCCGAGGGCGTCGTCGGCGTCTGGGTCGTCCAGCACGCCAAGAGCGAGGACCGCCTGCGGGTGCGGATCCACGAGATCCACGAGGACGTCCGACACGACCTCGGCGTGGACCCCGGTCTCGTCAAGGACGGTGTCGAGGCCCATCTCCAACGACTCCTCGCGGAGCAGATCGAGGTGCTCGGCGCCGGCTGGCGGCTGACCCGCCGCGAGTTCCACACGCCGATCGGCCCGGTCGACATCCTCTGCAAGGACGCGAGCGGCGCGACGGTGGCCGTCGAGATCAAGCGGCGCGGCGAGATCGACGGGGTCGAGCAGCTGACCCGCTACCTCGAGCTCATGAACCGCGACCCCCACCTCGCCCCGGTGACCGGCGTCTTCGCCGCGCAGCAGATCAAGCCGCAGGCCCGCACGCTCGCCGAGGACCGCGGCATACGGTGCGTCGTCCTCGACTACGAGTCGCTCAAGGGAGCCGACGACGGGGCCCACCGGCTCTTCTGAGCCCCCACCTCGTCCTCCGCGGGCCCTTCCGCCGGCGCTCCGGACGGCAGGGGCGGCAGGGTGTGGGCCGCCCGGATGACGTCGACGAACCGGGCCATGATCCCGTTGAGGGCGAAGTCCTTCGGGGTGAAGACCTCCGCGACCCCGAGACCGCGCAGGGCGGCGGCGTCCGCCTCGGGGATGATGCCGCCGACGACGACCGGCACGTCGTCGAGCCCCGCGGCCCGCAGCCCGGCGAGGATCTCCGGGACGAGCTCCATGTGCGAGCCGGACAGGATCGAGATGCCGACGAGATGGACGTCCTCGGCGACGGCGGCGCCGACGATCTGCTCCGGCGTGAGCCGGATGCCCTGGTAGACGACCTCGAACCCGGCGTCCCGGGCCCGGACGGCGATCTGCTCCGCCCCGTTGCTGTGCCCGTCGAGCCCCGGCTTCGCGACGAGGACGCGCAGCCGGTGGCCGAGGTCGGCGCCCGTCTGCCGGACGGCCTCGCGAACCGCGCCGAGACCCCCGTCCCCGGAGGCGGCACCGACCGACCCGGTCACGCCGGTCGGCGCGCGATACTCCCCGAACTCGCCCCGCAGCGCCCCCGTC
>JBDIAL010000016.1:0-33994 GCA_039812405.1 Nostocoides sp. | reverse complement strand
CGCGAGGGAGGCGGCCACCGCGTCGCCGCTCGCCGCGCGGTACTCCTCCGCCGCCCCGCGCTGGGCGCCGACGCCGCGCAGCACCCGCAGCCCCCGGACGAGGTCCTCGGCGAGGACCGTCGCCCGGGCCTGGGCATACTGCTCGTGGGCGCTCCGGCGGCGCAGGACGCCGGACACGAGCGTCTGGACCGCGAGGAGGACGACCGTCCCGACGACGATGATGGCCGCCAGGACGACGGAGAAGCGGAGCAGCAGCACGGTCGCGACGAGCAGGGCGGCGAGCGCGCCGGCGGCCTGGGTGAGCACCCGGGCGAAGGCCCCCACCCGCATCGCGTCGCTCGTCGCGCGGCTCAACAGCTCCCCGGGTGGCTGGGCGACCCCGCCGGCCGGGTCGAGGACCCGGTCGGCGACCCACATCCGCACGCTGTGCTCGGCGTGGAGGGAGGCGCGCAGCCCGGCCCGCGCCCCGAACCGGTAGGACATCGAGAGGAAGGCGAAGTCGGCCGCGAGGACGAGGAGCCACCCGGCCATGGCCCGGGCCGACCCCCGCGCGACGGCACCGCTGATCGTCGCGCCGACGATGACGGGGACCATCGACTCGCCGAGCTGGTGAGTGCTCGTGAGGAGGGCGGACAGGCCGAGGTCGCGGCGGCGGGTGGTCACCGCGCCGCGCAGGAGCGAGCGGGCCGACCGCGTCGCTCCCGGGGGCAGGGCCGATCCCTCCGCGGGGCGCGCGCCGGCCCAGGGCGCTGCGGAGACGGTCACCGACCCACGTTAGGATCCCCTCACTTCGGACGTAAACAGACCAGTTCGCCAACCCGTGTCGAGAATCGGCCAGCGCGCTGGCCCTCGCCGGCGAGCGGGCGCCGGGACGACCCGCCCCGCCGAAGGAGTGATGACCGTGGCGACGACGAGCGCCATCGACCTCGAGCGCTTCGCCATGACGCGAGGCACCGCCTACCAACGCCACGTCCACCGGGAGCACCAGCTCGCCTGGGCGAGCGAGGGCGCCCTCCTCGTCGAGGCTGACGGCCGCTGCTGGGTCCTCCCCCCGAACCTCGCGCTGTGGATCCCCGGCGGGGTCGAGCACGCGACGATGGCGCTGCGCGAGACGGTCCTCCAGGGGATCTACGTCGACCCGGCACGGGTGCCGCTCGTCTGGGCCGAGCCGACCGTCGTCTCGGTGTCCCCCCTGGCCCGCCACCTCATCGGGCACCTCGGCGGGAGCCTCGAGGACGGCCCCCGGGTCCGCGCCGAGGCAGTCCTGCTCGACGTCCTCCGGCCGGTGGCCGGCGGGACGATCGAGCTGCCCCTCCCGAGCGACCCCCGGGCGCGCGACGTCGCCGAGCTGCTCATCGCCGACCCCGCCGACCCGCGCAGCCTCGACGAGCTCGCCTTCGCCGTGCGCTCCAGCCCCCGGACCCTGCTGCGGCTGTTCGTCGCCGAGACGGGGATGACCTTCACCCAGTGGCGGGTCCACGCCCGGCTCCAGTCGGCCATGGCATACCTCGCCGAGGGCCACACGGTCGCCCGGGTCGCCGACCTCGTCGGGTATGCGAGCCCGAGCGCCTTCGTCGCGGCCTTCCGGCGCGTGACGGGCCGGACGCCGGCGGGCTACGTCGCCGACGGGTCGGCCCCGGTCGTCGCGCGCCGCGGGCTCCCCGAGGTGCCACCGGGCGCCTGGACGAGACCGGACAGCGCTGGCGCGTAGGCGACACGAACTGGCGCTCCAGCCGCTTGCCCCGTCCCGACCGCCCGACCTAGCGTGGTTAGGCAAGGCTTCACTAACCATGCGCGGGCTCGTCACCGCGTCGCGACTCCTTGCGCCACCGAGCACCGCCGACCGTCCCGCCGAGGAGCGCCATGGGGAGCCCGCCCACCGCGACCCCGCGCGGCGACCTCGGCGACGTCGCCCTCCGGTCGGGCCACCCCGAGCGCCCGGCCGGCCGCGGGACCCTGACGAGGGCGACCGGCCTCGTCCTCGCCCTTCTCGCCCTCGGGCTCACCGTCGTGCTCAGCGTCGCCGTCGGGGCCAAGGCCATCCCGCTCGGAGACGTCCTCCACGCGCTCCTGCACGCCCACGAGAGCGTCGACGGCGTCGTCGTCATCGACCTGCGCCTGCCCCGCACCGTCCTCGGCGTGGCCGTCGGCGCGGCCCTCGGCGCGGCCGGCGTCCTCATGCAGGCGCTCACCCGCAACCCCCTCGCCGACCCCGGCATCCTCGGGGTCAACACCGGCGCCGCGACCGCCGTCGTCCTCGCGATCTGGCTGTGGCACCTCACGAGCCTGTCCGCCTACGTGTGGTTCGCCTTCCTCGGCGCCGCCGTCGCCTCGGTCGTCGTCTACCTCCTCGGGTCCACCGGCCGCGCGGGGGCGACGCCGGTGCGGCTCGCCCTCGCGGGCACCGCGGTGAGCGCAGTCCTCGGCGCCCTCATCTCCTACGTCACCCTCCTCGACCCGAAGGTCTTCGACCAGTTCCGCTTCTGGGGCGTCGGGTCCCTGGCCGGCACCCCGATGTCCACGGTCTGGGAGGTGCTGCCCTTCCTCGTCGTCGGCGCCCTCCTCGCGCTCGGGCTGGCCGGCTCCCTCAACACCCTCGCCCTCGGCGACGAGGTGGCCCGCGCCCTCGGCGGCAGCGTCCACCGCACCCGGCTCGTCGGTGCGGTCGCCGTCACCCTCCTGTGCGGCGCGGCGACCGCGGCCGTCGGGCCCATCGGCTTCGTCGGGCTCACCGTGCCCCACGTGGCCCGGGTCGTCACCGGCCCGGACCACCGCTGGCTCCTGCCGTATGCCATGGTGCTCGGCCCGGTCCTCCTCCTCGGCTCGGACGTCGTGGGCCGGGTCGTCGCCCGCCCCGGCGAGGTCCAGGTGGGCATCGTCACCGCCTTCGTCGGGGCCCCGGTCTTCATCGCGCTCGTCCGACGCCGGAAACTGCCCGAGCTGTGAGCGCGACGACGCCCCGGGCCACGCGCGCCGCCCGGGTCCGGCTCGAGCGCCCGGCAGCCGTGGGCGGCCGGGTGCTGCGGACCCCGGACGACCGGCTGTCGGTCCGCTGGCGCCCCCGCACCCTCGTCGTCTGCGGCGGCCTGCTCGGCCTCATCGCCGTCGTCGCGGCCCTCGCGCTGACGACGGGGAGCTACCCCGTGCCGCTGTCCCACGTCGTGGCCGCCCTCGTCGGCGAGGGGACGAGGGCCGACCGGTTCGTCGTCGTCACCCTGCGGCTGCCGCGCCTCCTGGCCGCCCTGCTCATCGGCGCCGCCCTCGGGACGAGCGGCGCGATCTTCCAGAGCCTGTCCCGCAACGTCCTCGGCAGCCCGGACATCATCGGCTTCACGAGCGGGGCGGCCACGGGGGCGGTCGTCCAGATCGTCCTGCTCCACGGCGGACGGACGGCTATCGCCCTGGCCGCCCTCGGGGGCGGGCTGCTCACCGCGCTCGTCGTCTACGTCCTCTCCGCGACGCGCGGGACGGCCGGGGGCTCCCGGCTCGTCCTCGTCGGGATCGGCGTCACCGCGATCCTCACCTCGGTCACCTCGTGGCTGCTCACCCGCGCGAGTCTCTACGACGCGGAGAACGCCCAGGTCTGGCTCATCGGCAGCCTCAACGCCGTCGGCTGGGAGGTCGTCCGGCCCCTCGTCCTCGCCCTCGCCGTCCTCCTGCCGGTCACCGTCCTCGCGGGCCGGCCGCTCGCCCTCATGGAGATGGGCGAGGAGACGGCGCGCAACCTCGGGGTCCGGCTCGGGGCCGCCCGCCTGCTCCTCATCGTCGTCGGCACCGCGCTCGCCGCCGCCGCGACGGCCGCCGCCGGTCCCATCGCCTTCGTCGCCCTCGCCGCGCCCCAGCTGGTCCGCCGGCTCACCCACGCGCCGACGACGCCGCTCCTGCCGTCGGCGGTCATGGGCGCCCTGCTCCTCGCCGCGAGCGACCTCGCGGCCCAGCGGCTCGTCCCGCAGACCCAGATGCCGGTCGGCGTGATGACCGGCCTGGTCGGCGGGGCCTACCTGTGCTGGCTGCTCGCCCACGAGTGGAGGACCGGTCGGTCATGACGCGACCCTGGCAGCGTCGGCGCGGCACCGGCCGCCCGTCCCCGTCCGATGCCCCGCCGTCCCGGCTGTATGCGCAGGACCTCACCCTCGCCTACGAGAGCCGGATCGTCAGCACCGCCCTCGACGTCGTCATCCCCGACGCGTCGTTCACCGTCATCGTCGGCGCGAACGGGTGCGGCAAGTCCACCCTGCTCCGAGCGCTCTCCCGGATGATCACGCCGACTCGGGGCGCGGCATACCTCGACGGCACCGACATCACGGCGATGCGCTCCAAGGAGGTCGCCCGGCGGCTCGGCCTGCTCCCCCAGTCGCCCATCGCCCCCGACGGCATCACCGTCGCCGACCTCGTGGCCCGGGGCCGGCACCCGCACCAGCGGCTGCTGCGTCAGTGGTCCCGGGAGGACGACCGGGTCGTCGCCGACGCGCTCGAGGCCACCGGCATGCGAGAGCTCGCCGACCGCTACGTCGACGAGCTCTCCGGCGGGCAGCGGCAGCGGGCCTGGGTCGCCATGGCCCTCGCGCAGCAGACGGACATCCTCCTGCTCGACGAGCCGATCACCTTCCTCGACATCGCCTACCAGGTCGAGGTGCTCGACCTGTGCGCCGACCTCCACGAGCACCAGGGCTACACGCTCGTCGCCGTCCTCCACGACCTCAACCACGCGTGCCGCTACGCGACCCATCTCATCGCGCTGCGCGACGGCCGGATCGTCGCCCAGGGCCGGCCCTCCGACATCGTGACGGCCGAGCTCGTCGAGGAGGTGTTCGGGCTGCCCTGCCAGATCGTCGAGGACCCGCAGAGCGGCACGCCGCTCGTCGTCCCCGTGCACCGCCGCGGCCGAGGCCCTGCCCGCGCCACCGTCACCCCCATCCGGGCCGCGCACGGCACCCGGCCGGCCCGGGCGCCCTTCGCCCCTCCCGGTCCGTCCCCCTACGGGACCCCGTCCCCCCACGGGGGCCCGTCGTCCTCCTCCCGGACCCCGTCCCCCGAGGAAGCCCCCTCCTCCCACGAGACCCCCTCCTCCCACGAGCAAGGAGAAGCATGACTCCCGCCCTCCTCGAGCGGCCCACCACCGCCGGGACCGATCGCATCCCGACCGCTGACGCACCCACCCCCTGGGGACCTTTATCGGGTTCCACGACAAAGGGTCACTTCGCGGGGGAAGCGTTCTCGGGTGAGCTGCCTCTTTATCGGGTTCCACGACAAGGGGACCTCACCCCAGGGGCCCTCACCATGGGGACCCTGACCCGTCGCGGCCTCCTCGGCGGCGGCCTCCTCGGTGCCGCGGCCCTCGGGCTCGCCGCCTGCGGGTCCTCGGCGGACTCCGCGTCGGGCACCGCGACGACGACGAGCGGCACCCGGACCATCGACACCGCCAAGGGGTCGGTCACCATCCCGGCCAGCCCCCAGCGGATCGTCGCGATCCAGCCGTCCGCGACGGCCACCCTCTACGACGTCGGCCTCACCCCCGTGGGCGTCTACGACGACGGCGCCGAGTACATCTCCCCGCGCTACCGCACCGCCTGGACCGCGGCGCCCAAGGTCGGCTCGAACGGCGAGATCGACCTGGAGAAGATCGCCGCCGCGAGCCCGGACCTCATCATCGGGACCGACTACCCGTGGAACACCGACAGCTACGCCAAGCTGACCGCCATCGCGCCCACCGTCATCGCGCCGGTCACGACGTGGCAGGCGACGGCGCACACCGTCGCCGACGCGGGCAACCGGCTCGACCGGCTGACAGCGCTGCAGGCCCGGCTCACCGCCCGCAGTGCGCAGATCAGGAAGGACTACGCGGCCCAGCTCACGGCATACCCGTGGAACATCCTCCAGGGCGGCTTCGACGCCGGGAAGTTCTGGCTCTACGGGCCCGCCTCCGATGCCGGGGTCATCCTGGCCGGTGCCGGGGTGCGGTTCGCGAGCGCGAGCGCGAAGGTCCACGGCAACGGCCCCTCCGTCGTGTCCTACGAGAACATCGACATCCTCGCCGACG
Source organism: Nostocoides sp. (assembly GCA_039812405.1). Lineage (GTDB taxonomy): Bacteria > Actinomycetota > Actinomycetes > Actinomycetales > Dermatophilaceae > Nostocoides. Next base: position 27,954 of record JBDIAL010000016.1, on the reverse strand, counting down.
GCGGCGTCGTCGGCTTCTACGCCAACTTCGACGGGACGCCCAACAACAAGGGCCCCCAGCTGTTCACGCAGCCGGGCTTCAAGACCCTCGACGCCGTCAAGGCCGGCCGCACGGTGGCCCTGCCCGACTTCCTGCCGGGTGGCTACGGCGACGCGCTCGCGCTGCTCGACGAGGCCGAGTCCGGCCTCAAGGCGATGACGCCCTCCTCGTAGCGAGCCCTCCCGACCGTGGGCTCCCGGCCCACCCTCCGGCCGACACCTCGGTCGGCTGCGCCGGGTCAGGCGCGTCAGGTCTCGTCACAGACGAGACGGACCCCGTCGGCGATGCGATAGGGACTGGCCGCGACGAGGGCGCCGACGGCGCGGCGCAGCCGGCTCACCTCCGCCCGCACCGTCACCTGGTGCTCGTCGTCGCCGAAGACCGCGCGGCTGAGTCGGGCCGCGCGCAGCCCGTCGGGCCCGGCGGCCGCGAGCAGCCGGAGGATCTCGGCGTGCCGGGGGGTGAGCGAGACCCGCCACCCCCCGGTGTCGCCGGGGCCGCCGGACACCTCGAGGACCTGCTCGCCGCCGACGACGCGCAGCCGGGCCGAGAGGGCGGTCGGGCGCTCGTCCGGCCGGACGAGCCAGCCCTCCCCGAGCCGCTCGGGCAGGCACAGGCCGAGACCCGGCACGGTCAGGGGGCGGTCCTGCCGGGGCGCCGCGATCCGGTCGCGCACCATGACGCCGCTGTAGTGGGCGACCCAGCCGTCGTCGTCGACGAGCAGGAGCGGGCCGGTCGTCGTGGCGAGGACGTGCTCGGCCGAGCGGCGCAGCCGATGGAGCGACTGCTCGTGGTGGCGCCACAGCCGCGCCTCGGCGAGCCGGGTCGCGGTGTCGACGAGCGCGACGAGGGCCGGGTGGAGGGTGAGCGCCGGGCCGCTCACGTCGACGACCCCGAGCAGCTCGCCGGTGCGGGGGTCGTGCACCGGCGAGCAGGTGCAGTACCACGGGTGCTGCCCCTCCTCGAAGTGCTCGGCCGAGAAGAGCTGGACGGGCGCCTGCTCGGCGAGCGCGGTCCCGATCGCGTTGGTCCCGACGTGGTCCTCGGTCCACGTCGCGCCCTCGACGAAGCCGAGGTGGTCGGCCCGCCGCAGCACGCCCGCGGAGCCCTCGCGCCACAGGATGATGCCGTCGGCATCGGTCACGACGACGATGAACCGGGACGCGTCGGCCACCGACGTGAGCACCGAGCGGATCTCGTCGACGACGAGGGCGAGGGGCGAGCCGCACCGGCGGTGCTCGACCTCGGCCCACGGCAACGGGTCCCGGGCGTTGACCCGCGTCGGGTCGAGGCCGAGCCGCAGGACCCGGGTCCAGGAGCGCTGGACGACCGGCCGGGGCGGCGCCGGCGGGGTCGTCCCGCCCATCACGGCATCGTGGACGCGGTGCAGCTCCCGGGCGTGCTGCCCCAGGTCGGTCCCGGGAGCGACGGCACCACCGGCATACGGCCTCATCGTCGACTCCGTCCCCGCTCGTCCCGAGTGTGCCCGGTCACCGCCCGCGGTGACACCGTCAGGGTAACCGGGCCGACGGACACCCGGGAGCTCGCGCGTCACCCTGCCCGGGGGCCCGGCCGGATGCGGCGGTCGTATGCAACGGGCTGCAACCCTTCCCCGCGGCCCGGCCGGGGTGTGGGCTGGCGGGCAGCGCGGGACGACGGAGACCCGCGGGCGGGCGAAGGAGTGCACCATGACCGACACGATGGCCGACACCGTGGAGACCGACACCGTGCAGGCCGATGCCGCGGCGGCCCGGGGCGAGGCGTGGCTCGCGGCGTTCGGGGCGGCGCTCGCGGCGCGGGACGTCGAGACGGCCGCGGGGATGTTCGCGACGGGGAGCTTCTGGCGCGACATCGTGGCCTTCACGTGGAACATCACGACCGTCGAGGGCCGCGACGGCATCCGGGACCTCCTCGCGGCGAACCTCGAGCGCGTCGACCCGACGGGGTTCGTCCCGAGCGAGCCGGCCACCGAGGACGGCGGCGTCGTCACGCTCTGGTTCACCTTCGAGACGGCCGTGGGGCGGGGCGACGGCCTCCTGCGCCTCGTGGAGGAGGACGGCGCGGACCGGGCCTGGACGCTCCTCACGACGCTCCAGGAGCTCAAGGGCTACGAGGAGCCGCGGGGGACGCGACGCGTCAAGGGGGCCGAGCACGGCGCACGGAAGGACCGCACGACGTGGAAGGAGCGGCGCGAGGAGGAGGCCGAGAGCCTCGGCACGACGACCCAGCCCTACGTCCTGGTCATCGGCGGCGGCCAGGGCGGGATCGCGCTCGGCGCCCGGCTGCGCCAGCTCGGGGTGCCGAGCCTCGTCATCGACAAGCACCCCCGGCCCGGCGACCAGTGGCGCGGCCGGTACAAGTCGCTGTGCCTGCACGACCCCGTCTGGTACGACCACCTCCCCTACGTCAAGTTCCCCGACAACTGGCCCGTCTTCGCGCCCAAGGACAAGATCGCCGACTGGCTCGAGTCCTACGTCCGGGTCATGGAGGTCCCCTACTGGTCGAGCACCGAGGCGAAGTCCGCCACGTGGTCGGAGGAGGCCGGCCACTGGACCGTCGAGGTCGAGCGGGAGGGCCAGCCGCTCACCCTGCGCCCCACCCAGCTCGTCTTCGCGACCGGCATGTCCGGCAAGCCGCGGGTCCCGGAGATCCCGGGCACCGACGTCTTCGCCGGCGACGTCCACCACTCCTCACGCCACCCCGGCCCCGACGCATACCGGGGCAAGCGGGCCGTCGTCATCGGCAGCAACAACAGCGCCTTCGACATCTGCGGTGCGCTGTGGGAGCACGACGTCGACGTGACGATGGTCCAGCGGTCCTCGACGCACGTCATCCGCAGCGAGAGCCTCATGGAGTATGCCCTCGGCGACCTCTACTCCGAGCGGGCCGTCGCCGCCGGGGTGACGACCGAGCGGGCGGACCTCATCTTCGCCTCACTGCCCTACCGGATCATGCACGAGTTCCAGATCCCCGTGTACCAGAAGGTCGCCGAGGTCGACAAGGACTACTACGACCGCCTGGAGGCTGCCGGCTTCTGGCACGACTGGGGCGCCGACGGGTCCGGGCTGTTCATGAAGTACCTGCGCCGGGGCTCGGGCTACTACATCGACGTGGGCTCGGTGGAGCTCGTAGCGAACGGCGAGGTGAAGCTCGTCCACGGCCAGGTCGACCACCTCACGGCGGACTCCGTCGTCCTCGACGACGGCACCGAGCTGCCCGCCGACCTCGTCGTCCTCGCGACCGGCTACAACTCGATGAACGGCTGGGTCGCCGACCTCATCGACCAGCCGACGGCCGACCGGCTCGGCAAGGTGTGGGGCCTCGGCTCCGACACCCCGCTCGATCCCGGCCCGTGGGAGGGCGAGCAACGCAACATGTGGAAGCCGACCCAGGTGACCAACCTGTGGATGCACGGCGGCAACCTCCACCAGTCCCGCCACTACTCGCTCTACCTGGCCCTCCAGCTCAAGGCGCGGTACGAGGGGCTCGAGACCCCCGTGTACCGGCTCCAGGAGGTGCACCACACCTCCTGACCGGCCCGGGCTGAGCCCGGGCGGCCGGGCCCGGGCGGCCGGGCTGGCGCGGCCGGGCTGGGTGGAGGTATCCGATGGCCCTGCGGTGGTCCCTGCATACCTCGACCGCCGAGGGCGGAGGCCGGGTGGAGGTATCCGATGCCTCCGGGGTGGTCCCCGCATACCTCGACCGCCGAGGACCGGGCCGAGTGGAGGTATGCGGTGGTCCTGCGGTGACCCTGGAATACCTCGAACCGCTCAGGGGGGGGTTCTGGGGCAGGGGGTTGTGGGGCCGGACGGACGCGTGTCAGCCGAGGAAGCGCGCCGGGTCGGTGAAGGCCGGGCCCTCGGCGCCCTCGGGGTCGACCGCGAGGGCGGCGGCGATCGCGCCGTAGGCCGTGGCCATCTTGAACCCGGCCCCGCAGAACCCCGTCGCGAGGACGATGCGGCGCGAGCCCGGGGCGAACCCGAGCAGCGGCCGGCCGTCGGTCGTGTAGAGGTCGGGGTAGGTGTCCGCGCGGACGACGTAGGGGACGAGGTCGGGGAAGTAGCTCGCCGCGGTCGCGCGCACCTCGGACATCTCGGCCGCGGTGGGCACGCGCAGCAGGTCCGAGGGGTCGGCGGCGGGCTGGGCGCGCCCGTCGAGGCTCGCCTTGACGGTCACCCCGTCGACGGACGGGGCGCCGTACATCGAGGTCCCCCGGGCGATCCGGATGAAGATCGGGAAGACCTCCGGCGCGAACAGCGCGGGATCGCGGGCCTGGAACCAGGTGAGCAGGATCCGGGTGGGGAAGACGTGCGGACGCAGCGCCTCGGGCAGCAGCGGCGTGGCCCACGCCCCGCCGGTGACGACGACGCGGTCGACCGTCCACGTCCGGTCCCCCGCGACGATCCGGACCACGTCCCCGGTCTCCTCGATCCGGGTGACCGGCGCGTCGGTCACGATCTGGGCCCCCTGTGCCTCGGCCCGGTCCAGCGCGGCGAGCACCGCGGTGTCGGTCTTGAGGAAGCCGGCCAGCTCGTCGAGGACCCCGACCTCGCCGGGGTCGAGGTCGTGCTGGGGGTAGCGCTCGGCCATCTCCCGGCGGTCGAGGACCCGGTGCGGGGCCTCGCAGGCCCTGATCGAGTCGAGGAGCTCGGGGATGTACGGGCCGTCGAGCTGGCCGATCGACAGCCCGCCGCACCGGTTGAGGATCTCCCGACCGCTCTCCTCCTCGAGCCGGCCCCACAGCTCGCGCGACCGGACGAGGAGGGGGTGGTAGGGATCGGTGCCGCGGTAGGTCATCCGGAACAGCCGGGAGTCGCCGCCGACCGCGCTGCGCGGGTGCGCCGGAGTCTCGGACTCGAATCCGACGACTCCGGCGCACCGCCCGCTCGCCTGCCATATCGTCATGCTGCCGATGCTGCCCAGCCCCACGACACCGATCCGAGCGTCGGTCACCGTCAGAGCACCTTCCTCAGGAACTGCCGGGTCCGCGGCTCCTGGGGGTTGTCGAGCACCTCGCGCGGGTTGCCCCGCTCGACGATGTAGCCGTCGGCCATGAAGAGCAGGCTGTCGCCCACCTCGCGGGCGAAGCCCATCTCGTGGGTCGTGACCATCATCGTCATGCCCTCGTCGACGAGGGCCTTCATGACGTCGAGGACCTCGCCGACCAGCTCCGGGTCGAGCGCGCTCGTCGGCTCGTCGAAGAGCATGACCTTCGGCTCCATCGCCAGCGACCGGGCGATGGCCACGCGCTGCTGCTGGCCTCCCGACAGCTGGGCCGGGTAGTGCTCCTCCCGGCCCTGGAGACCGACCTGGGCCAGGAGGCGCATGGCCCGCTCGCGGGCCTCGGCCTTGGAGGCCTTCTTGATCATGATCTGGCCGACGGTAACGTTCTCCAGGGCCGTCATGTTCGGGAAGAGGTTGAACTGCTGGAACACCATCCCGATGTGGGCCCGCTGCTCGCGCAGCTCCTTGCGCGAGAGCGGCCGGTAGTGGGTCTCCTCCTCGGCATACCCCAGGTGCTCCCCGTTGACCTTGAGGACCCCGGAGTCGACCTGCTCGAGCCCGTCGATGCAGCGCAGCAGCGTCGACTTGCCCGAGCCGCTCGGGCCGATGAGGCAGCACACCTCCCCGCAGGCGATGTCGAGGTTGATGTCCCGGAGCACGGTGTGCTCGCCGAAGGACTTGACCAGCTTGCGGATGTGGACCGTGCCCGGCCCGGTGGAGTCCCCCACGCCCGCAGGCTTGAAGGGCTCCTCGGAGGGCACGAGAGGAAGCTCGTCGGTCATGTCGCCACCTCCGCCACGGCAGGCTCCCGCTGGACCAGCCGGATGCTGCGCCGCGACTTGTCGTAGTAGGCCTCGATCTTGGACTGGGGGTAGTTGAGCAGGATCGAGATGATGAGGTACCAGATGCAGGCCACGAGGAGCATCGGGATCGTCTGGTAGGTGCGGGCGTAGATGAGCTGGACGCTCTGCAGCAGGTCGGCGACACCGAGGACGCTGACGAGCGAGGTCTCCTTGAGCATGCTGATCAGCTGGTTGCCCGTCGCCGGGATGATGCTCGGCATCGACTGGGGGATGATGATCTTGCGCAGCTTCATCCCCTCGCTCATGCCGAGCGAGTCACCCGCCTCGATCTGGCCCCGGGGCACGGAGTTGAACCCGCCTCGGACGATCTCGGCCATGTAGGCCGCCTCGTTGAGCGAGAGCCCGATGATGGCCGCCGTCGTCGCGCTGATGAGCGAGTTGACGTCGAGGGTGCTCCCGAACGACGTGAAGGGTATGCCGATCCGGATGTTCGGGTAGAGCGCGGCGATGTTGAACCAGAGGATGAGCTGCACGAGCACCGGGGTGCCCCGGAACACGTTGATGTAGCCGATGGCGAGGATCCGGACCGGCAGGATCTTCGAGGACCGCATGACGGCGACGAGGAGCCCGAGGATCGTCGCGATGATCATGACGAGGACGGTCATCCAGATGGTCAGCCACAGCCCGCGCAGGACCGAGGGGTAGGTCACGTAGTGACGGATGACCGACCACTCGTAGCGCGGGTTCGTGATGAGGGTGTAGGCCAGGGCCGCCGCGATGAGCAGGCAGACGACCCACATCGTGTACTCGTAGGCCCCCCGTCGGTGGACCCGAGGCTTGTCGACCGCATCCATGGCGTCAGCTCGACGACTCGGCCGTGGCTATGGAGGCGGTCTTGATGGCACCGCCGCCGAGGCCCCAGTTGTTGAGCGCCTTCATGTAGAGCGGGCCGTCCATGATCGACTGCATCGCCGCCTGCATCGCCTTGGTCAGCGGCGAGTTCTTGGCCAGCCCGATCGCGACGAGGTCGTTGCCGAGGTTGGCCGGCTTCTCGTACTGCGGCTCGGTCAGCGTGAACGCGCTGCCGTGCTGCTGGACGGCGTAGGCCAGCGACGGGGTGTCGTAGAAGATGCCGTCGATGCGGCCGGAGGAGAGCTGGGTCAGGGCGGTGTTGACGTTGGGCAGGGTCACCGCCCGGATCGCCGTCTTGCCGGCCGCGGTGCACTTCTTCGACAGGTCCGGCAGGTAGGTCTGCTGCTGGGTCGTCCCGGTCATCACCGCGATGCCCTTGCCGCAGATCGACTCGTCGTTGATGTTGAGGTGGAGCGGGTTGCCGGCCTTGACGCCGAGCGAGGAGCCGTCGGACCAGTAGTTGATCATGTCGAGGACCTTGAGGCGCTCCGGCGTGGCGGACATGTCCGTCGCCGTGAAGTCGTAGCGCCCACCGGTGAGGCCCGGGATGATCGTGTCGAACGACACGTTCGCGATGTTGAGCTTGAGGCCGAGCGTGGCGGCGAGGAGCCGGGAGATGTCGACGTTGAAGCCCTCGGGCTTGTTGTCCGTCGAGAGGAACGACGTCGGGGGGTATGCGAGGTCCATCGCGGCCGTGATGGACCCCTTCTGCTTGATCGAGTCGGGCAGCAGCTTGACCGCGTCCGCGTCGGGCTGCACGCCCGCCGAGATGTCACCGGACGTGCCGGTCGCGGCCGAGCCGCTACCGGTCGCGGTGGCGCTGCCGGTGTCGCCGGAGCCGCTGTCCGAGCTGGAGCAGGCGGCGGTCACGCCCGTGGCGAGACAGACGACGGTGACGAGGGAGAGGACGGTGGCCTTCATGGGGTCTCCTGACGGGGGTTCGGGACGGGGGCCGGGTTGAGGGGTGAGCGCTCGGTCGGGGATGCGGCCGAGAGGTTGGCGCTGGCGTGGTTGAGGTGCTGGGCGATGGCCTGCGCCATGGCGACGGGATCGCGGGCGCGCAGGGCGTCCACGAGCTCCCGGTGGTCCTGCATGAGCTCGCCGCCCGAGGGGCGCGCGTTCTCCAGCCAGCTCATGCAGGTCACCGTCTCCGCCGAGAGGAGGAGGTAGGCGTCGGCGAGCCGGGAGTTGCCGCCGCACCGCACGAGGTCCTGGTGGAAGGCGAGGTCCGCCTCGACGATCTCGAGGCGGTCTCCGGTGCCGAGTGCGGCGCCGAGTCGGCCCAGCGCGTCCTCGAGCCGGTCGCAGGTGGCGGAGATCGTCGCCGGACCGGCGGAGATCACCGTCGCCGCCGCGTGGCTCTCGATGACGATCCGGGCGTCGTAGATCTCGGCGATGTCCTCGTCGGTGTACTCCCGCACCGTCACGGTCCGGTTGGGCCGGGCGATGACCAGCCGCTCGGAGACGAGGCGCTGGAGCGCTTCCCGGACGGGTGAGCGCGAGACGCCGAGCTGCTCGCCGATGTGCTTCTCGTTGAGCGGCTCGCCCGGCTCGAGGGACCCGGAGACGATGAGACGCCACAGCTGGTCGTACACGCGGTCGGCCGTCGACGGGATGTGCAGCGTGGCGAGCCCGGTGCTCATCGGCCCAGCGCTCGCCAACCCGGTGCTCAAGACCACGGCGCGGCTCCTGTCTCCTTGGAGATTCCGAGCAATGTAGTGAGGATTCCGTCGACTGTCAACGGTATGCCGCCCTGTTGTCGACAATCGGAGCGTATGGCGATACGGTGATGCGCCATGGAGGCGGACGAGCGCCAGCTCCACCCGGCGCCCCCGACTCCACGTCATCGACTGTCCACGTCAGGAGCGAGGCCATGGTCAACTACCGTCCGAAGTACGTGTCCTTCGACTGCTACGGGACGCTCATCTACTACGAGATCGCCTCGACGACCAAGCGGATCGTCGGCGACCAGATCTCCGAGGATGACTGGCCCGCGTTCGTCCGCTCCTTCAGCAAGTACCGCTACGACCAGGTCCTCGGCAGCTTCTACCCCTACCGCCAGGTCCTCCAGGACGCCTACGACCGCGTCTGCCGCAAGTGGGGCATCGAGTCCGACCCGACCGCCGGCGAGCAGTTCGGAGACGCCGTGCTGTCCTGGGGCCCGCACCCCGACGTCCCGGCCCCGCTCGCGAAGATGGCCGAGAGGTACCCCCTCGTCATCCTGTCCAACGCGGACGACTCGTTCCTCGAGGTCTCGGTGCCCAAGCTCGGAGCGCCCTTCCACGCGGTCTTCACCGCGGAGCAGGCCGGCGTCTACAAGCCGCGCTACCAGGCCTTCGAGTACATGGTCGAGCAGCTGGACGCCACGCCCGACGACTTCCTGCACGTCTCGTCGCATACGCGCTACGACCTCATGCCGGCGCACGACCTCGGCTTCCGCAACCTCGTCATGCTCGACCGCGACTACGACCCGCCCGCCCACTCCTACGAGTACGTCGACGTCGCCTCGCTCGACGAGCTGAACCAGATGCTTGGAATCGATTGATCGATGAAGCTGGTCTCCTACTGGCAGGACACCGCTGTCCCGGCAGGTGACTTCAGACGGTCCGCGGTGCCGGAGGAGGTGGACGTCGCGGTCGTCGGCGCCGGGCTGACCGGCCTGTCGGCCGCGCTGGAGCTCGCCCGGAGCGGCGCCCGCGTCGCGGTCCTCGAGGCGCGCGACGTCGGGTGGGGCGCCTCCGGCCGCAACGGCGGGATGTCGACGCCAGGGCTCGCGATCGGGCTCGGCCAGGCGATCGAGCGCTACGGCCGCGACCGGGCGCTCTCCTACTACCTGGAGTACGACCGGGCCGTCGACACCGTCGAGGAGCTGGTCGAGGAGCATGCCATCGACTGCGACTTCGCCCGGCACGGCAAGCTCTCGCTGGCGCTCACCCCTCGCGAGGTCACCCGGATGCGCCAGACCGCGCGGGTGGTCGCCGACATCGAGGAGCTGCCGCCGCTGGAGGTCCTCGGGCCGGGCGAGATCCGCCGGGAGATCGGGTCGGACTTCTACTGCGGCGGCCTCGTCGACCCCCAGGGGGCCGGCCTGCACGTCGGGCGGTTCGTCCAGGGGCTGGCCGGCGCGGCGCACCGGGCCGGGGCGACCATCTGCGAGGGCGCGGAGGTCGTGACCCTCGAGCGAGTGGGCGGCCGGCACCGGATCGGGAGCTCCCGCGGCTCCTGCCTGGCCGACGACGTCCTCGTCGCGACGAGCGGCTACACCGGGTCGCTCACGCCGTGGCTGCGACGGCGGGTCATCCCGGTCGGCAGCTTCATCATCTGCACCGAGCCGCTCCCGGCGGACCTGCAGGCCGACCTCCTGCCCCGGGGGCGGATGGCCTCCGACGCCAAGATGCTGACCAACTACTTCCGGCTCACCCCGGACGGGCGGATGCTCTTCGGCGGCCGGGCCCGGTTCGCCCTGTCCACCCCGGAGTCGGACATGAAGAGCATGCGGATCCTGCGCCGGAGCATGGTCGCGGTCTACCCGCAGCTGTCCGGGACCGAGATCGACTACTGCTGGGGCGGGCTCGTGGACCTCACGATGGACCGGATGGTCCACGCCGGCGTCCACGACGGCGTCCACTACTGCCTCGGCTACAGCGGCCACGGGGTCCAGATGGCCACCCACTGCGGGCGCGAGATGGCCCGCAAGCTGCTCGGCGAGCGCGCGGACCTGCCGTTCGCCGGGATCCCGTTCCGCCCCGTGCCCGGCCACGTCGGCCGGCCCTGGTTCCTGCCCCTCATCGGCGCCGGCGCCCATGCCGCCGACCGGTGGAGTCTCATCCGAGGACGGAAGGCATGACAGCCACCGACCGGCTCGCCCCGGCGAGCGCACCGATCGACCTGCCCCCCGGCGGCGCGCTCATCGCCGGCGCCTGGCGCGAGGCCCCCCTCGACATGCCGGTCCACGACCCGGAGAACGGCGCGCGGGTCGGGAGCGTATGCCGGTGCTCGGCTCCCGACGTCGACGTCGCGGTCCGCGAGGGAGCCCTGGCGATGACGCGGGACTGGCCGCTGCACGAGCGGGTCTCGGTGCTGCGACAGGCGTCGGTCGCCGTGCCGGAGCAGATCGACCTGCTCGCCGCGACGATCGCCGCCGAGGGCATCAAGACGCTCCGGGAGGCCCGGGGCGAGGTGGCCCGCTGTGCCGAGACGCTGCGGACCGCGGCCGACTCCGGCGACGCGCTGACCGGGGAGACGCTGCCGATGGAGGCCAGCGCCCGGGGCGAGGGCCGGTTCGGGTGGTTCACCCGCGAGCCCCTCGGTGTCGTGGCCGCCATCAGCAGCTACAACGACCCGCTCAACCTCGTCGCGCACAAGCTGGCCCCCGCGCTGCTCGCCGGCGCGTCCGTCGTCCTCAAGCCCTCCGACCAGACGCCGTTCTCGGCGCTGCACCTGGCCCGGATCCTCCTCGACTGCGGCGTCCCGCCGGCCCGGCTGTCGGTGCTGTGCGGCGGCCCCGACCTCGGCGGCGCGCTCGTCTCCCACCCGGACGTCGCCGTCGTGTCGTTCACCGGCGGCGTGCGGACCGCCGACGTGATCACCCGGGCGGCCGGGGTCAAGAAGATGCTCATGGAGCTGGGCGGCAACAACGCGACCATCGTCTGCGCCGACGCCGACGTCGACCTCGCGGTCGGCCGGATCGTCCGCGGCGCCTTCGGGGCGGCCGGCCAGAACTGCCTGTCCGTCCAGCGCCTCTACGTGGAGTCCCCGGTCTTCGAGCAGGTCCTCGACGGGGTCGCGGCCGGGGCCCGCTCGCTCGTCGTCGGCTCGAAGCTGGACCCGGCGACCGACGTCGGCCCCCTCGTGAGCGTCGCGGCCGCCGAGCGTCTCGAGGCGCTCGTCGAGGAGACCGTCGCGCAGGGTGCCCGGCTCGTCGCCGGCGGCCGGCGGCAGGGCAGCTTCTACTCCCCCACGGTGCTCACGGGGGTGCCGCCCACCGCGCGGGCCGCCCACGAGGAGCTCTTCGGGCCGGTCGTCATGGTCGAGCCGGTCGCGTCCGTCGACGAGGCGGTGCGCCGGGCCAACGACAGCGCCTTCGCCCTCCAGGCGGGCGTCTTCACCCGCTCGCTCGACACCGCGACGCGCGTGGCCCGGGACATGGCGGTCGGTGCGGTGCTCGTCAACGACACGAGCGACTTCCGGCTCGACGCGATGCCCTTCGGGGGCTTCGGCCGGTCCGGCATCGGCCGGGAGGGGATCCGCTCCACGGTGCTGGAGCTCACCGCGCCGAAGTGTGTCCTGGTCCCGTGCTGACCGGGCGCCGCAGGCCGCCGACGGAGTCCGGGGACACCGGTCCCGCGGCCGGAATCGAAGGAGTCGAGCCATGACATCGCTGAGCCCCCTGCTCAAGCAGGCCACCCCCGTCGTCGTGGACCACGCCAGCGGCAGCTGGATCCACGGCACCGACGGTGTCGACTACCTCGACTTCACGACCGGCATCGGGGTGACGAGCACCGGCCACTGCCACCCCCGAGTCGTCGAGGCCGCGCGGGAGCAGGTCGGCAAGATCATCCACGCGCAGTACACGACGGTGCTGCACAAGCCCCTGCTCGAGCTCACCGAGCGGCTGGGCACCGTGCTCCCGGCGCACCTCGACTCGGTCTTCTACGCCAACTCCGGCTCGGAGGCGGTCGAGGCCGCGATCCGGCTCGCCCGGATGGCGACCGGGCGGCCGAACATCGTCGTCTTCCAGGGCGGGTTCCACGGCCGCACGGTCGCCGCGGCGAGCCTCACGACGGCCGGAACCCGGTTCTCGGCCGGCTTCGCACCCCTCATGGGGGGCGTCCACATGGCGCCCTTCCCGTATGCGTTCCGCTACGGCTGGGACGAGGAGACGGCGGTCGACTTCGCGCTCCGCGAGCTCGACTACCTCATGCTGAGCCGCACCGCGGTGGACGACACCGCCGCCTTCCTCATCGAGCCCGTGCTCGGGGACGGCGGCTACCTGCCGACCCCGCCCGCCTTCCTCGACGGGCTGCGGGAGCGCGCCGACCGCTGGGGCATCCTGCTCATCCTCGACGAGGTCCAGGCCGGCTGCGGCCGGACCGGCCGGTTCTGGGGGCACGACCACTCGTCCGCGACGCCGGACATCCTCGTCACCGCCAAGGGGATCGCCTCCGGGTTCCCGATCAGCGCGATCGCCGCGCCGACCGACCTGATGTCCAAGGGCTGGCCGGGCTCCCAGGGCGGCACCTACGGCGGCAACGCCGTGTCCGCCGCCGCGGGCTGCGCCACCCTCGACGTGATCCGCGACGAGGGGCTCGTGGAGAACGCGCGGGTCCGGGGCGAGCAGCTGCAGCGGGGCCTGAGGACGGTGCAGGACCGGCATGCCGAGGCGATCGGCGACGTCCGCGGGCTCGGCCTCATGCAGGGCATCGAGTTCGTCGCCGCGGACGGGTCCGCCGACACCGCGACGGCGACCGCCGTCCAGCAGGCGACGACCCGCCACGGGCTGCTCAGCCTGACCTGCGGGCCGGCCGGCAACGTCGTCCGGCTCATCCCCGCCCTCGTCGTGACCCCGGAGGAGATCGACCTCGGGCTCGAGCGGTTCGGCGCCGCCGTCGCCGAGGTCCTCCAGGCCTGACCCCTCGCGCCGGGCCCTCGAACGTCACCGACCCCACCGAACGCCACCGACAGGAGAGACCTCCCATGACGACCACCGCCGAGGCCCGTGCCCTCATCGATGCGCTCCCGACCGGCGTGTACATCGACGGCGAGTGGGCCGATGCGGCCTCCGGGAGGCGGTGCGACGTCGTCAACCCCGCCACCGAGGAGGTCCTCGCCTCGATCGCCGACGGCGGCCCGGAGGACGCGCAGCGGGCCATCGAGGCGGCTGCCCGGGTGCAGGACTCCTGGGCTCGCACCGCGCCCCGGGAGCGCAGCGAGATCCTGCGCCGGGCATACGAGCTGGTCATGGAGCGGCAGGAGCAGCTCGCGACGATCATGACCGCCGAGATGGGCAAGCCGCTCACCGAGGCGAGGGGCGAGGTCGCCTACGCCGCCGAGTTCCTCCGCTGGTTCTCCGAGGAGGCGGTGCGGATCAGCGGCAAAGCGACCGTGAGCGGCGACGGCCGGACCCGGATCATCGTCACCAAGGCGCCGGTCGGGCCCTGCGTGCTCGTCACCCCGTGGAACTTCCCCCTCGCGATGGGCACCCGCAAGATCGGGCCGGCCATCGCGGCCGGCTGCACCATGGTCTTCAAGCCCGCCCACCTCACCCCGCTCAGCTCGTTCGCCCTGACCGGCATCCTCGAGGAGGCCGGCCTGCCGCCGGGCGTGCTCAACGTCGTGTGCACCTCCGACCCGGGCTCCGTCGTCGAGCCGTGGATGAGCAGCGGGCTGGCCCGCAAGATCTCCTTCACCGGCTCCACGGCCGTCGGCGTGCGGCTGCTGGAGCAGGCCAGCGCGCACGTCATGCGGTCCTCGATGGAGCTCGGCGGCAACGCGCCGTTCATCGTCTTCGACGACGCCGACCTCGACGCCGCGGTCGAGGGCGCGATGGTCGCCAAGCTGCGCAACATGGGCGAGGCGTGCACCGCGGCGAACCGGCTGTTCGTCCAGCGCGGCGTCTGCGACGCGTTCGTCGAGCGGCTGGCGGCCCGGATGGGCGCCCTCACCGTCGGCGACGGGCTCGCCGCGACGACCCAGGTCGGTCCGCTCATCGAGCCCAAGGCACTGGCCAAGGTGCAGAGCCTCGTCGCCGACGCGGTGGACCGCGGGGCCCGGGTGGTCTGCGGCGGCTCGGCCCCCGACGGCCCCGGCTACTTCTATCCCCCGACCGTGCTCGCCGACGTCTCCCCCACGGCGCAGCTGATGTCCGAGGAGATCTTCGGGCCGGTGGCACCCGTCGTCCCCTTCGACGACGAGGACGAGGTCGTGCGGATGGCCAACGACACCCCCTGGGGACTCGTCGGCTACGTCTTCACGCAGGACGTCGCGCGGGCCTTCCGGATGCAGGAGGCCGTCGAGGTGGGCATGCTCGGCGTCAACACCGGGCTCGTGTCCAACCCCGCGGCACCCTTCGGCGGGATCAAGGAGTCCGGCCTCGGGCGCGAGGGCGGCCGGAGCGGGATCGAGGAGTTCCTCGAGCTGCGCTACCTCGCGATGCCGCGCTAGCTCCACCCCCGGTCGGCGCCGACACCCCGTCCGGAGCCGCGGCATACGACGACAAACCGTAGGATGCAGCGGCATTGTCCGATCCGACGAGGAAGCCGGGGTTCACGGTGGCAGCACGGGGTGCTCAGGGCCGCCTTGGGAAGGGGCTGGTCCTGCGGCCGATCCAGCAGGACACGACGCCGACGCTCATCGCCCGGCAGCTGCGCGATGCCATCGCCACCGGCCAGTTCGCACCGGGCGAGCAGCTCCTGGAGGCCGTCCTCGCCCAGAGCCTCGGGGTGAGCCGGGGTCCCCTGCGGGAGGCGATGCAGCGGCTCACCCAGGAGGGCCTGCTCATCAGCCACCGCAACCGGGGCCTGTTCGTCATGGAGCTCGACGAGAGCGCCATCCGGGACACCTACCTGGCGCGCGGAGCCGTCGAGCGGGCCGCGGTGGAGCATCTCATCGCGTCCGGCCGCTCCGCCGACGCGACGATCCTCGCCGAGCTCGCGGACCGGATGGAGGGGTTCCGGGGCGACCCCTCGAGCGAGGAGCTCTCCAGCCTCGACATGACCTTCCACGAGACTCTCGTCGGGCTCTCCCGCAGCCCCCACCTCCAGCGGATGCACCGCACCCTGCTGACCCAGGTGCGGATGTGCCTCACCCACATGGAGGCGACCTACGACTCGGTCGACCACCGGGTCGAGGAGCACCGGGTGCTCGCCGAGGCCATCATCGCCGCGGACACCGACCGAGCGGTCGGACTGCTGCGCGCCCACATGGAGGACGGGATGAACCGGCTGCTCGCCGGCCGCGGTCCCGACTCCGACCCGGAGTAGCCGCACCCGGCCACCCGAGGTCGACTGGGCGCCCGGCTCTCGGGAGACGGGTTCAGACGATGGCGCGCTCGACGACGGTCGAGCCGGTGACGAACCGCTCCGCCGACAGGCTGCTCACGTCGATGACGGGCTCCCGCCCGAGATAGAGGTCGCGCAGCACCTCCCCGACCGCCGGGCCCTGGAGGAACCCGTGGCCGCTGAACCCCGCGGCATAGAGGAACCGGGAGACGGTCGACGCCTCGCCGATGACGGAGTTGTGGTCGGGGGTGCACTCGTAGTAGCCGGCCCACTGGTGGGCCAGCCCCAGCTCGAGCAGGGCCGGGGCGCGCCGCTCCATCGCCGCGAGGAGCTCGGGGGTCCAGTCGTCGCTGAAGCCGGGATGGAAGCCGGGCGTCTCGTCCTGGTAGGACATCCCGACGAGCACCGCAGGACCCTCCCGGTGGAGGTAGAAGGTCGACCGCGCGTCGATGGTCATCGGCATCCGGTCGGGGAAGGTCGCGACCAGCTCCCCCCGCAGCGGCTCGGTCACGACGATCTGGCGGCGCACCGGGTCGATCGGCAGGTCGACGCCGACCCACGCGCCGACGGCGCGCGACCAGGTGCCCGCCGCGCACACGACGGTCGGGGTCCGGACCGTGCCGGCGCTCGTCACGACCGCGGTGATCTCCCCGCCCTCGGAGTCGATGCCCGTGACGTCGACCCCCGTGCGGACCGTCGCCCCGTGGGAGCGGGCCGCCGCGGCATACCCCTGGACGACGCTCTCCGGGCTGCAGTAGCCGTCGCGGGGGTGGAAGGTGGCGCCGAGGACGTCGTCGGTCACGACCCCGGGGTTCAGCGAACCGGCCTCCTGCGGCGTCAGCACCCTGGTGCCCACGCCGAGCCGGTTCTGCATGGCGACGGCCTCCTGCGCGGCGGCCCAGGCGGCGGGCTCGGTGTGGAGGAAGAGGTACCCGACCTGGTGCAGGTCGATCTCGCCACCCGGCCGCTCGCCGAACTGCTCGAAGGCGAGCAGGCTGCGCGCCCCCAGCTCGACGTTGACGGCGTCGGAGAACTGCGCCCGCACCCCGCCCGCCGAGCGTGAGGTCGAGCCGGAGGCGAGGGAGTCGCGCTCGAGGAGGAGGACGTCCTCGACCCCCGCCTCGGCGAGGTGGAACGCGGTGCTCGCCCCCATGACGCCGCCACCGACGATGACGACCTGGGCGCTCTCGGGCAGCGGTCGGGTGCTCATGCCGTCGATTGTGGGGCACCCGAACGCTCAGCAACAGCGATGATTCGTATGCCCGATGCCCCAGGATCCCTGACGAGTGCCGGAATCCGCCGGGTCAGCCGGCGACCCGCGCCGTCTCGCCCGCGTAGTAGCGCATCCAGTCGTAGGACGACACGGCCTCCCGCGCCGGTGGCCCGCCGCCCCAGTCCGGATTCCCCGTCCAGATGTTGGCCATGATGAACCCCGAGGGCACACCACCGGCCCACCCCGTGGGGAGCGCGTCCCGCCACACCACGGTGCCGTCGATGTCGAACGTCACGGCGTTCGGCGCGATGACGAACCCATAGGTGTGCATGCCCCTCGACGGGTTGAAGGGGAGGTCGACGACGCGGTAGTCGCGGACCGTGCCGTTGGCCTTGTGCACCGACAGGTGGACGCGGCCGGAGGAGGACGAGGTGAGCCAGCTCTCGTTCGTGAGGAACTCCACGTCGACCTCCGGGAGACCGTAGTCGCTCGCGATGAAGAAGAACGAGGAGCAGACGCCGGCGGTCGAGGCGACCTGCATCCGGGTCTGGTAATAGCCGTAGGAGAAGGTCACCGGTGCCTGCGGGGCGCTCTGGATCTCGCCCGACTGGCGGACGTGCGCGGGGGTCACGAGGTCGAGACGGCCGTCGTGGACCCGCGCGTTCGCCATGAGGATGAGGTTCTTGGACCAGCCGGTCGTCCAGTCGCCGTTCTTCTGCCACATCCCGTCGGTCGAGAACCGCCCCGAGCCCCAGGACGAGAACGACTCGGACACCGTGGGATCCGGCGCCTGTCGTGGATGACCGCCCGAGGAGCTGGAGGCCGCGGAGTTCGAGGCCGCGGAGGACGCGGCGGCCGGCAGGAGCAGCGCCAGCGGGAGGAGGAGGACGGGCAGCACGGCGTGTCGGCGCATGGGCGCTCCTGGACGATCGAGGCGGAGCCGGGGACGCTCCGGTCACACTATGAATGACCGGACAGATACCCGCAACTCGGGCGATTCACCTCTCCAGAAGCTGGGTGGAGGTATTCGATGTCCCTGCGGTGGTCCCCGCATACCTCGACCGGCTGAGACCTCCCACCAGGAATCACTCAGCCGGCAGACGACGCCACCCTCCGGCCCTTGGAGGACGCGTCAGATGTAGAGGCCGGTCGGCTCGTCGGGGGTCGTGCGGGCCGCGACGGCGTGGAGGTCGCGCTCGCGGAGCAGGACGTAGGCCGTCGACTGCAGCTCGACCTCCGCCCGGTCCTCCGGGTCGTAGAGGACCCGGTCGCCGAGGGCGACCTGGCGGACGTTGGGCCCGATGGCCACGACCAGCCCCCAGGCGAGCCGGCGGCCGACGCTCGCCGTCGCCGGGATGACGATGCCGCCGCCGGAGCGCCGCTCGCCCGGCTCCCCCTCGACCGAGACGAGGACCCGGTCCTGGAGCATCCGGATCGGCAGCGTGCCGCGTCCGGCCGGCTTCCGGCGGCCCGCCGGCGGAGCCGCCGTCGTGGAGCTGTCCTGGTCTGCCACGCGGCCCTCAGCCCCGGCGCCGGCGCAGCAGGAGCACGAGGGTGAGGACCCCGACGGACGCGAGGACGACGGCCGCGACGCGCTCGGTCCTCAGGTCGCCCTCGGGCGTCATCGTCGCCGCCGTGAAGCGGGCCTTGGCCTGCGCGGTCTGGCGGCGGAGGATCGCCTTGGGCTTGACCTGCTCGGTCAGCTCGTCGAGGGTGCGGGCCAGTCGCTGGCGGCGCAGGGCGAGGTCGGCCTCGAGCTCGGCGATGCTCGGTTTCGCGGCCGTGGCCGGGACGTCGGCGGTGCTCATCGTCGCTCCTGGGTTCCGGGGTCTGGGCGGGTGCTGCGGCGGGGTCGCCGGGGGCCGAGGGGTCAGTCGAGGCCGAGGTCGCGGCGCAGCTTGGCGACGTGACCGGTGGCCCTGACGTTGTACCACGCATGCGTCACGACGCCCTCCTCGTCGAGGACGACGGTGCTGCGGATGACGCCGGTGACGGTCTTGCCGTAGAGCGTCTTCTCCCCGAACGCGCCCCACGCCCGCATGACCGCCTTGTCCGGGTCGGAGAGCAGCGTGATCGTGAGGTGGTCCCGCTCCCGGAACCGGGCGAGCTTGTCCGGCCGGTCCGGGGAGACGCCGAGGACGGCATACCCGTGCGCCGTGAGGTCGTCGAGGGAGCCGGTGAAGTCGCAGGCCTGCTTCGTGCAGCCGGGTGTCATGGCGGCCGGGTAGAAGTAGACGATGACCTTGCGGCCGCGCAGGTCGGCGAGGTGCACCTCGCCGCCGGCGTCGTCGGCCAGGGTGAAGTCGGATGCGACGTCGCCGGGGGCGAGGCGGTCGGCCACGAGGTCTCCTCACTCGGATGCGGGGACGGCGAAGGACGCCGAGTCTGCGGCCAACCTATCCCAGCCCTCCCCTGCGCACCCGTCTCGTCCGCTCCGCCCCGTCGCCCCGGTCAACCCCACAGTCACCCCGTCGCCGCGGACGACGCGACCGGCACCGTGCGCGAGGCGGGACTCGAACCCGCACACCCGAAGGCACCAGAACCTAAATCTGGCGCGTCTGCCAGTTCCGCCACTCGCGCGCGCCGACAGCGTAGCCGGACCGGACGGCTCAGCCGGCGAGCAGGTGGGCGCGCAGGATCGGCTCCATCGCGCGGAAGGCGGTGCCGCGGTGGGAGATGGCATTCTTCTCCTCGTCGGTGTACTCGGCGAGCGTCCGGGTGTCGCCGAGCGGCCGGAACACCGGGTCGTACCCGAACCCGTTCGTCCCCACCGGCTCCCGCCCGATCGTCCCCTCGACCCGGCCCTCGGCCGACGCGACGCGCCCGTCGGGCATCGCGAGGACGGCCGCGCAGACGAACGCCGCACCCCGGTGGGCGTCGGGCACGTCGGCGAGCTGGTCGAGGAGGAGCCGCAGGTTCGTCGCGTCCCGCTCCTGCCGGGTGAGGCCCCGACCGCCGAGCGATCCCGACCACCGCGCCGAGAACACCCCCGGCGAGCCGCCGAGCACGTGGACCGCCAGCCCGGAGTCGTCGGCGAGCGACGGCATACCGGTCGCTCGGGCGAGGGCCATCGCCTTGAGCCGCGCGTTCCCCTCGAACGTCACCTCGGTCTCGGGCGTCTCGGGCACGGCGGGGTATGCCGAGGCCGAGACGAGCTCGAGGTCCAGCTCGGCGACGAGCCCGGCGAGGATGTGGCGCAGCTCGTGGACCTTGTGCTCGTTGTGGGTCGCGAGGACGACGCGGCGCGGTCCGGTCACCGCGGTGTCACCGCAGCCGCTCCCGGGCCGGGGCGGCGAGCGACGCCTCCTGGAGGACCGTCAGCCGGGAGCACCCCGCCGCGCCGAGCGCGAGGAGGTCGTCGAGCAGGGCCCGGTCGAAGGGCTCGCCCTCGGCGGTCCCCTGCACCTCGACGAACCGGCCGTCGCCCGTCATGACGATGTTCATGTCCGTCTCGGCCGTGGAGTCCTCGGGGTAGTCGAGGTCGAGCACCGGCCGGCCGCCGACGACGCCGACGCTGACCGCCGCGACGGAGCCGGTGAGCGGCGCCGCCCCGGCGGCGAGGAGCCCGCGCGAGCGCGCGTCCTCGACGGCGTCGACGAGGGCGACATAGGCCCCGGTGATCGAGGCGGTGCGGGTCCCGCCGTCGGCCTGGAGGACGTCGCAGTCGACGACGATGGTGTTCTCCCCCAGCGCCCGGGTGTCGATGACGGCGCGCAGGCTGCGTCCGACGAGGCGGGAGATCTCGTGGGTCCGGCCGCCGACGCGGCCCTTGCGCGACTCGCGGTCGGAGCGGGTGTTCGTCGAGCGCGGGAGCATCTCGTACTCCGCGGTCACCCAGCCCCGCCCCTGCCCCTTGAGCCAGCGCGGCACGCCCGGCGTGAACGAGCAGGCGACGAGGACCCGGGTCCGCCCGAACTCCACGAGGACGCTGCCCTCCGCGTGGTCGAGCCAGTTTCGGGTGATCCGCACCGCCCGCAGCTCGTCGAGGGTCCGCCCGTCGTGCCGAGGCTCCGGGCCGGAGGCGGCCGCCTCGGGGGTGGCCGCCGGGCCCGTCGTGGCCGAGTCGGAGGCAGGGTTGGCGGCGGCCGGGTCGGTGATGGCTGGGTCCGAGGTGGTGGGTTCCGTCACGCCCGACAGGGTATGCGGCCCACCACCTGACGTGGGAAAGGGGCACCTCGCGGGGGAAGCGTTGTCGGGTGAGGTGCCCGTTTGTCGTGGAACCCGATAAAGGGGCCGAGCGGGGCTACAGGGCGAGTGGGGCTACAGGGTGTAGGTGGCGCCGCAGGCGGCGAGCTCGACGTCGCCGGGCCAGACGGCGGCGGCCTGGGCGCGGCATACCTCGGGGTCGTTCCACGGCGGGAGGTGGGTGAGGACGAAGCGCTTGACCCCGCCCGCAGCGACCGCTGCCTCGGCGGCGCGGCGGCCGGACAGGTGGATGTCCTTCGCCTCGTCGCGGCCGTCGACGAACGCCGAGTCCAGGAGCGCGAGGTCGGCGTCGCGGAGCAGGTCCGTGAGGGCCGGGTCGGCGTCGGTGTCGCCGGTGTAGGCGAGGACCGCACCGTCCGCCTCGACGCGGTAGCCGTAGGCCTCGACCGGGTGATTGACGCCGAACGGCGTGAGCCGCAGCGGCCCGACGGCGAACGGGGCGCGGTCGGTCACCGTCCGGAAGTCGAACTCCCCCTCCATGCCGTCGCCGGGGAGCCCGTAGACGCGGGCCATCCGCTCGGCGGTCCCGCGCGGGCCGTGGACCGGCAGCGGGGTCGGGTAGGGCCCCTCGGGGCGGTAGCGCCGGCTGACGTAGAGCCCGCAGAGGTCGACGCAGTGGTCGGGGTGGAGATGGGAGAGGACGACCGCGTCGAGGTCATCGAGCGCGAGATGACGCTGGAGGACGCCGAGTGCGCCGTTGCCGAGGTCGAGGACGACGCTCCACGTCCGGACGCCGTCGTCGGCCTGGACGAGGTAGCAGGACGCGGGCGAGTCCGGCCCGGCGAAGGACCCGGAGCAGCCGACGACGGTGACCTTCACGAGCCCTCGCTCCCCGCCGCGACGAGGACGGGCACCGACAGGTCGCGGTCGCCGTAGAGATCGGCGACCTCCGGCCCGAGGAAGCGGCGCGCGAGGCGGCGGAACTCCACCGGGTCGCCCGTCGTCGTGAACCCGTGCCCCGGCGCCGGCAGGTCGTCGGGCCGCAGCAGGTCGGCGTCGGCGAGCACGCGGTAGAGGTCCTTGGCCGTCTCCTCGGCCGACGAGACGAGCGTCACGAGGTCGCCCATGACGTAGGAGATGACCCCGGTCAGCAGCGGGTAGTGGGTGCAGCCGAGGACGAGGGTGTCGACGTCGGCCTCCTGGAGCGGCGCGAGGTAGTCGCGGGCCACGGCGAGCAGCTCGGGGCCACCGGTCACCCCCGACTCGACGAACTCGACGAACCGGGGGCACGGCACGGAGAGCACGTCGATCTGAGGCGCCGCGGCGAAGGCGTCGACGTAGGCCCTCGACTGGTGCGTGCCCCGGGTCGAGATGACGCCGACCCGGTCGTTGCGGGTCGCCGCGGCGGCGCGCCGCACGGCCGGGCGGATCACCTCGACGACGGGCACGTCGTAGCGCTCCCGGGCGTCGTGGAGCATCGCCGCGCTCGCCGTGTTGCACGCGATGACGAGCGCCTTGACCCCGTGGGCGACGAGGCGGTCGAGGCACTCGAGGGCGAACCGCCGCGTCTCGGCGATGGGCCGCGGCCCGTACGGCGCGCGGGCGGTGTCGCCGAGGTAGGCGATGGACTCGTGGGGCAGCTGGTCGAGCACGGCCCGGGCGACGGTGAGCCCGCCGTAGCCGGAGTCGAAGATCCCGATCGGTGCGTCCGCCACGCCGGAAAGCCTAGGCGGCACGTCCGACGCTCCCGGGGACCTGTGACCGACACGACGTGCCGCCGGCACCGTCCCGGCTCGACTGGATGGAGGTATCCGGTGTCCCTGCGGTGGTCCTCGCATACCTCGAACGGCCGAGGGCTCGGCGGCGGCCGCGTTCGCAGGTGCAGCCGTCCGGGAGACCGGGACGTCGACCGCATGAACCGGTCTGCATCACACTGTCCAAACGGTCTGCATCACACTGTCCAAATGGGTCGGATTCATGCAGTCACGGGACGAGGCACGAGGCGAGCGTCTCCTGGAGCCAGGTGAGGAAGTCGTAGACCGCCGCCCCCTGGGCCGTCGGCGCGTCGGTGTCGTCGCGCATCGCGACCTCGTGGAGCAGCTCGGCGTCGGCGTCGGTCTCGACCCCGAGCCGGCTCGCGAGGACGAGCCGGACGTCGGTCAGGGCGACGAGGAGGGCGAGGGCGTCCTCCCGGCCGAGCTCGAGCCGGCCGTCGCGGTCGGACCGGAGGCCACCGCCGCCGCGGTGGTCGCCGCCGGGCGCGTCACCGCCGAGCACCCGGGCCGCCCGGCGCAGGCCGGTGACCTTGCGCCACCGCAGCGAGTCCTCGGTGAACCGCCGGAACTCCGCGGCCGCCTCCTCGTCGGCGAGGTTGCCCGAGGGCAGGAGCCGGGCGACGGCCGGGTCGTCGCGGTCGGGCCGGGTCGGGTCGTCGTGGTCGGGCGGGCCCGGCTCCTCCGGCAGGCCGAGCCCGGCGACGATCTGGTCGAACGCGGTCGCCGCGCCGTCGGGGCCGCTCTCCCCCGGCATACCTCCGCCGGTCGCCTCGCCCGCCCCGACACCGGCCCCTCCCGACGCGCCGATCCCTCCGATCCCGCCGGATCCGCCGGCCCGGCCCGCGGCGAGCGAGCCGTCGGGGTCGAGGAGGGTGACGACCTGCTCGATCAGGCTGACGAGCAGCTGCCGCTCGACGGAGTCCAGCTGGGCGGCATACCGCGTCCGGTCGCCACGCCCTCTGCGACGGAACCCCTTGGCCACGTCTCAGACGTCCTTCTGGAAGGTGGCCCACAGCCCGTAGCCCTGCAGCGCCTCGGTGTCGATCTCCATCCGCTCGCGGGGGCCGTTCGACACGACGGCCCGCCCCCTGCGGTGGACGTCGAGCATGAGCTTCTCGGCCTTGGCCTTGCTGTAGCCGAAGTAGGACTGGAAGACGAAGGTGACGTAGGACATGAGGTTGACCGGGTCGTTCCACACGATGGTGACCCACGGGACGTCCGGCGCGACGTCGGCCGAGGGCGCGGCGAGGTCCTCCTGCGCGGGCGCGATCGACACCCCCTCAGGATACGGGGACGCGGCGGGGGCCGATGCGGACGGCGCGGCCCGTCCCGGCCGTCCCGGGCTCTATGGTGGGCCCGTGATGCCGACAGACGTCCCCGACGAGGGCGCGGTGGCCGCGAGCACGGCCCTGCTCACCGACCACTACGAGCTGACGATGCTCCAGGCCGCGCTCCGCTCCGGTCGCGCCGGCCGGCGGTGCGTGTTCGAGGTCTTCGCGCGGTCGCTGCCGGCCGGCCGTCGCTACGGCGTCGTCGCCGGCACCGGGCGGCTCCTCGAGGCGCTGCGCGACTTCCGGTTCCGCGACGCCGAGATCGCCGACCTGTCCGACCGGGGGGTCGTCGACGACGCGACGCTGTCCTTCCTCGCCGACTACCGCTTCGCCGGGCAGGTCAGCGGGTATGCCGAGGGCGAGTGCTACTTCCCCGGGTCGCCCGTCCTCGTCGTCGAGTCCGACTTCGCCCACGGCGTCCTCCTCGAGACGCTCGTCCTGTCGATCCTCAACCACGACTGCGCGGTCGCCTCGGCCGCCTCGCGGATGACGGGGGCGGCCGGGAACCGGCCGTGCATCGAGATGGGGTCGCGCAGGACCCACGAGTGGGCCGGGGTCGCGGCGGCGCGGGCGGCCTACGTCGCGGGGTTCTCGGCGACCTCGAACCTCGAGGCCGGACGCCGGTGGCAGGTGCCGACGGCGGGCACGTCGGCCCACGCCTTCACCCTCCTGCACGACAGCGAGCAGGAGGCGTTCGCCGCCCAGGTCGACAGCCTCGGCGCCGACACGACGCTGCTCGTCGACACCTACGACGTCCGCGCGGCGGTCCGCACGGCCGTCGAGGTGGCCGGGCCGGGGCTCGGGGCGGTGCGCCTCGACTCCGGCGACCTCGTCGAGCTCGCCGCCGAGGTCCGGGCCCAGCTCGACGGCCTCGGGGCGACGCGGACCCGCATCGTCGTGACGTCGGACCTCGACGAGTACGCCATCGCCGCGCTCGCGGCGGCGCCCGTCGACGGCTACGGCGTCGGGACCTCTCTCGTCACGGGGTCCGGCGCCCCGACCGCGGGCATGGTCTACAAGCTCGTGGCGCGCGAGGGCGACGACGGCTCGATGGTGTCCGTCGCCAAGGTGAGCAAGGACAAGAGGTCCGTCGGCGGCCGCAAGTGGGCGCTGCGCCGGCGCAACGGCAACGGCACGGCCGAGGCGGAGGTCATCGGCATCGGCGCCCTCCCCGAGGACGACGGCGACGACCGGCCGCTGCTCGTCGACCTCGTCCGCGACGGGGAGGTCGTCGGCGGCCGGCCCGACGCCGTCCCGGACGGCCGCCGGGCCGTGCTGGATGCCGCCCGGGCCCGCCACGACGCCTCCGTCGCCGAGCTGCCCCGGTCGGCCCACCAGCTGTCCCGCGGGGAGCCGGCCATCCCCTCCGTCTACCTCGACACCACCCGCTGATCCGCGGCGCGGAGAGGAGCACAGGTCATGGACCCACTCGCCCGGGCGGAGCGACTCGACGCCGCCGACCCGCTCGCCGCCCACCGGGACGCGTTCCTCGACCCCGGGGGCGACGCCCTCGTCGCCTACTTCGACGGCAACTCCCTCGGGCGCCCGCTCACAGCGACGCTCGAGCGCCTCTCGCGCTTCGTCCGCGACGAGTGGGGGGCGCGCCTCATCCGCCGGTGGGACGAGCGCTGGCTCGACCTGCCCCTCACCCTCGGCGACCGGCTCGGCGCCGCGGCCCTCGGCGCCGCCGCCGGCCAGACGGTCGTCGCCGACTCGACCTCGGTGCTCCTCTACAAGCTGGCCCGGGCGGCTGTCGACGCCGTGCTGCCCGCCTCCGGCGGCACCCGCACCGAGATCGTCCTCGACACCGACAACTTCCCGACCGACCGCTACCTCCTCGAGGGCATCGCCGCCGAGCGGGGGCTCACCCTGCGCTGGATCGAGATCGACACGTCCACCGGCGTGACACCGGACCTCGTCGCCGCGGCCGTCTCGGACCGGACCGCCCTCGCGGTCTTCAGCCACGTGGCATACCGTTCCGGCTGGCTCGCCGACGTGCCCGAGATCACCCGGATCGTCCACGACGCCGGCGCGCTCGTCCTCTGGGACCTGTGCCACTCGGTCGGCAGCGTGCCGGTCGAGCTCGACCGCTGGGGCGTCGACCTCGCCGTCGGCTGCACCTACAAGTACCTCAACGGCGGGCCCGGCTCCCCCGCCCTCGGCTATGTCGCGGCCCGGCACCACGGTGTCCTGCAGCAGCCGGTCTGGGGCTGGCTGGGGCGACGCGACGCGTTCCTCATGGAGCAGGGGTACGTCCCCGCCGAGGGGATCCGCAGCGCCCTGTCCGGCACGCCGCCGATCCTCGGGATGGTGCCCCTCGAGACGTATGCGGACCTGCTGGAGACCGTGGGCATCGAGGCCATCCGCGCGAAGTCACTCGCCCTCACCGACTTCGCGCTCGAGATCATCGACGCCGACCTCGTGCCGCTCGGCGTCGCCGTGGAGTCACCCCGCGACCACGCGCGCCGGGGCGGTCACGTGACGGTGCGGCGGGAGGGGTTCCGCGAGGTGACGGCGGCCCTGTGGGCGCAGGGGGTCATCCCCGACTACCGCGACCCGGATGCGATCCGGATCGGCCTCGCACCGCTCTCGACGAGCTTCACCGAGGTCGCCGTCGGGCTCGCCGCGCTCCGCGACGCGGTCGCCCGGCGGGCCACGACGGTCGGTGCGGGCGGTGCGGGTGGTGCGTTCGGAGCGGGCGAGGAGGACGACCAGCGTGGCGTGCCCGCGCCGGGCCCTTCGTCGGACGGCGGCGCGCAGCGGCGGGCCCTCGTCATCGTCGACGTCCAGAACGACTTCGCCGAGGGCGGCTCGCTCGCCGTCGCCGGGGGCCGGGAGGTCGCCCGCCGCCTGTCGGCATACGTCCCCGAGAGCCTGGACCGGTATGCCGCCGTCGTCGCCACCGCGGACTGGCACCAGGACCCGGGTGGGCACTGGTCGGCGGAGCCGGACTTCGTCGACTCGTGGCCGGTGCACTGCCGCATCGGGACCGACGGCGCACTGTTCCACCCGGAGGCGGAGGCGGCGTTCGCCCGGGTCGAGGCCGTCTTCCGCAAGGGACTGCACGAGGCGGCCTACAGCGGCTTCGAGG
Source organism: Nostocoides sp. (assembly GCA_039812405.1). Lineage (GTDB taxonomy): Bacteria > Actinomycetota > Actinomycetes > Actinomycetales > Dermatophilaceae > Nostocoides. Next base: position 641 of record JBDIAL010000016.1, on the reverse strand, counting down.
GCTCGACGGTCGTCGGCGACACGGCGGTCGGCCTCGCGGACTGGCTGCGGGACCGAGGGGTCGAGGCCGTCGACGTCGTCGGCATCGCGACCGACTACTGCGTCCGGGCGACCGCCCTCGACGCGGCCCGCGAGGGCTTCGCGACCACGGTCCTGCTCGACCTGTGCGCGGGCGTCGCGCCCGAGACGACCCGGAGGGCGCTCGACGCCTTCGCCGCCGCGGGCGTCGCGACGGCCACCTCAGACAGCTCAGACAGCCTGACCCGCTGACCCACCGACCCCGACCCACCGACCGCTCGGGCACCCCTCTGCCCCGCGGCGCGTCGATTGGTCGTGTCCCCACGCCCCTCGGCATCGACTGGGCGTGTCCCCATCGGAGAATCCGAATCTGGAGGGGAACACCCCCACGCCCACCCGAACGGGGGCCGGTCGGCCCGCGAGGGACAGTAGTCTCCTGCGGTGGACCATCCCTCGGCGAGCACGCCCCGCCGAGCAGACGAGCCACGGCTCATCGAGGTCGGATCGGACCACGGGGCGGCCGAGGCGGACCTTGCCAGAGCCCCAGCGGACCACGGGGCGGCCGAGGCGGACCTTGCCAGAGCCCCAGCGGACCACGGGGCGGCCGAGGCGGACCTTGCCAGA
>JBDIAL010000015.1:0-34435 GCA_039812405.1 Nostocoides sp. | reverse complement strand
CGCGAGAGCTTGGTCGTCGAGCTCTCCTCGCCGGAGATGAGCGGCCGCAGACCGGCATACACGCCGTCGATGTCGTCGTGGGTCAGGGGGGTGACGAGGACGGCGTTGACGGTGTCGAGCAGGTAGTCGATGTCGGCGCGGGTCGCGGCGGGGTGGACCTTGTCGAGGGTCCAGTCGGTGTCGGTCGTGCCGATGATCCAGTGGTCGCCCCACGGGATGATGAACAGCACGCTCTTCTCGGTGCGCAGGATGACGCCGCTGGAGGAGGCGATGCGGTCCCGGGGGACGACGAGGTGGATGCCCTTGCTCGCCCGGACCTTGAGGGTCGGCTCCGTGCCGAGCATCTGCTCCAGCTCGTCGGTCCACACGCCGGCGGCCCCGACGACCTGGCGGGCCCGGATCTCCATCTCCTCGCCCGTCTCGTGGTCGCGGGCCCGGACCCCGACGACGGTGTCGCCCTCGCGCAGCAGCCCCAGGGCGGCGACCCGGTTGACGACGGTCGCCCCGAAGCGCGTCGCGGTCCGGGCGAGCTCGAGGACGTAGCGGGCGTCGTCGACCTGGGCGTCGTAGTACTGGACCGCCCCGATGAGGGCCGACGGCTTGAGGCTCGGCATGACGGCCAGCGCCTTCTTCTTCGTGAGGTGCCGGTGCCGCGGCAGCCCGCCGGACTGGCCGACGCCGAAGGCGAGACCGTCGTACAGCGCGATCCCCGACCCCACGTAGAAGCGCTCCCAGGCCGGCTTGGTCAGGGGGTACATGAAGGGGACGGGACGGACGAGGTGGGGGGCGAGGGTGCGCAGCAGCAGCCCGCGCTCCTGGAGGGCCTCGTGGACGAGCCCGAAGTCGAGCATCTCGAGGTAGCGCAGCCCCCCGTGGACGAGCTTGCTCGACCGGCTCGACGTGCCGCTCGCGAAGTCCCGGGCCTCGATGAGACCCGTCGACAGCCCGCGCGTCACGGCGTCGAGCGCGGACCCGCAGCCGACGACGCCGCCGCCGACGACGAGGACGTCCAGCTGCATCCCCGAGCGGAGCCGGGCGATCCCGGCCTCCCGGTTGGCAGGGGAGAGGCTCATCGGTTCATGCTCCCGTCACTCGACTCACTCGACTCACTCGACTCACTCGACGTCCACCCAGCCGAGGGTGCGCTCCACGGCCCGCTGCCACCCGGCATACCCGTCCGCCCGCTGTCGCGGCGTCCAGGAGGGCTCCCAGCGCCGGTCCTCCTGCCAGTTCGCGACGAGGTCGTCGGTGCCGGACCAGAAGCCGGTGGCCAGGCCAGCAGCGTAGGCCGCCCCGAGCGCGGTCGTCTCGGCGACCCTCGGGCGGACGACCGGCGTCCCGAGGATGTCGGCCTGCAGCTGCATGCACAGCGCGTCCCGGGTCACGCCGCCGTCGACCTTGAGCAGGTCGAGCGCGACGCCGGAGTCGGCGACCATCGCCTCGATGACGTCGCGGGACTGGTAGCAGATGGCCTCGAGCGTCGCGCGGGCGAGGTGGGCGTTGGTGTTGTAGCGGCTCATGCCGACGATGGCGCCCCGGGCGTCGCTGCGCCAGTACGGCGCGAAGAGGCCGGAGAACGCGGGCACGAAGTACATCCCTCCGGTGTCCTCGACCTGCCGGGCCAGCGTCTCGACCTCCGCGGCCCCCGAGATGACGCCGAGCTGGTCGCGCAGCCACTGGACGGCGCTGCCGGTCACCGCGATGGAGCCCTCGAGCGCATAGACGGGCCGGGCGTCGCCGAGCTGGTAGGCCACCGTCGTGAGCAGTCCGTGGTCGCTGCGGACGGGGGTCGCTCCCGTGTTGAGGAGGACGAAGTTGCCCGTGCCGTAGGTGTTCTTGGCCTGCCCGGGCTCGAAGCACACCTGGCCGACCAGCGCCGCGTGCTGGTCGCCGAGGACGCCGGTCACCGGGACCTCCCCGCCTCGCCGTCCCATCCGGTAGGTGCCGTATGCCGTGCCGTCGCTGCTCGGGTGGATCCGCGGGAGCATGGCCCGGGGGACCCCGAAGAAGCCGAGCAGCTCCTCGTCCCAGTCCAGCGTCGCGAGGTCCATGAGCATGGTGCGGCTGGCATTCGTCACGTCGGTGACGTGCCGGCCGCCGTCCGGGCCCCCGGTGAGGTTCCACACGACCCAGGTGTCGGTCGTCCCGAAGAGGGCGTCGCCGCGTTCCGCCGCCCCGCGCAGGCCGTCGACGTGCTCGAGGAGCCACTGGAGCTTGCCGCCCGCGAAGTAGGTCGCCGGCGGCAGCCCCGCCCGCTGCCGGATGACGTCACCCCGGCCGTCCCGGTCGAGGGCGGCGGCGATGCAGTCGGTGCGGGTGTCCTGCCAGACGATGGCGTTGGCGTAGGGCCGGCCGGTGTGGCGGTCCCAGACGACCGTCGTCTCCCGCTGGTTGGTGATCCCGACCGCCCCGAGGTCGCTCGGGCGCAGGCCGGCGGCGGTCAGGGCGGACCCGATGACGGTCTCCGTGCGCTCCCAGATCTCCAGCGGGTTGTGCTCGACCCAGCCGGCGCGCGGCAGGATCTGCTCGTGCTCGAGCTGGTGGCGGGCCACCTCGGCGCCGGCGTGGTCGAACACCATGAACCGCGTGCTCGTCGTCCCCTGGTCGACCGCCCCGATGAAGTCCGCCATGTCTGCCGAGCCTACTGGCCCGCCCTTTATCGGGTTCCACCACAAAGGGTCACCTCGCGGGGGAAGCGTCCTCGGGTGAGGTGACCCTTTATCGGGTTCCACGACAAAGGGACGGCAGCCCGGCAGCCCGGCAGCCTGGCAGGCCGGCGGCCCGACAGCTGGCGGCACCGGAGGCTCGGGGCGGACCGGGCGCGCTGCATACTGGTTCGTGTGGCCCGCACCCCCAGGAGACCGCGTCCGAGCCGGGCCCGCAACGAGGGCCGGATCCGCAACCGCACCAAGCGGGCCCTGCAGCCGAGCGGTCCGCCGACCGACGAGATCCCGCTGTGGACCTCGCCGGACGGTGTGGGTCTCGACGAGGCCCGCGCGGTCATCGACCTCGCCCTGCGCACCGGCACCGCCATGCTGTCGACGGGGGCCGGCGCGGCCGATGTGACGAGCACCGTCATCGAGCTGACCCAGGCCTACGGGCTGCGCTCGGTGAGCATCGACGTGACCTACACCTCGGTCACCCTGAGCTACCACCGCGGCCCGGACGCCGACCCCATCACCGTCATGCGCGTCGTGAAGTACCGCGTGCAGGACTTCACCCGCCTGGAGCGGCTGCGCTCCCTCATCGTCGGCCTCACGGCGGCGGGCGAGCCGCTGCCCGTGGAGGAGGCGCGGGTCCGCTTCGACGCGATCGTCCAGGCACCCCACCCCTACCGTCGCTGGCTCGTCATGGTCGCCAACGCGATCCTCGCCGCGGCGGTGGCCGTGCTCATCGGGGCGGGCCCGTTCATCACCGTCGTCACCTTCGTCAGCGCGGTCCTCATCGAGCGGGCCCAGCACGCCCTCGGCCGGTTCGCCATCGCGCCGTTCTTCACCCAGGTCATCTCCGCGGCGATCCCGACCGCCGGCGCGACCCTCGTCGTCCTCGCCGGCCGCTTCGGGTGGGACACGGCGAGCCGGGCGAGCCCGTCGCTCATCGTGGCCTCCGGCATCGTCCTCCTCCTCGCCGGCTCCTCCGTCGTCGGCGCCGCGGAGGACGCGCTCGCGGGCTTCTACGTCACGGCGGGCGCGCGGGCCTTCGAGCTCGTCGTCCAGACCATCGGCATCGTCATCGGGGTCAGCGCGGTCCTCTCCGTGGGCAACCGGCTCGGCCTCTACGTCGCCGTGACGACCCAGACGACCCTCGACCGCCACCTGACCCTGCAGCTGGTCTGCTCGTTCATCATCGCGGTCACCTTCTCCATCACGACGTATGCCATGCTCCGCTCGGTCCTCATGAGCGGCGTCGTCGGCACCGTCGCGTGGTGGGCCCTCACCGCGCTCCAGGACGCCAACCTCGGCGCGGCGACGGCCTCGGCGGGCGCGGCGGCCCTCGTCGGCATCCTCGGGCGCGCGGCGTCCGGCCGGCTGCGGACCTCCGCGCTCATGGTCACGACGGCCGGCATCGTCCCGCTCCTGCCCGGTCGTGCCGTCTACCAGGGGATCTCGCAGATCGTGTCCGACCCGGACGCCGGCTTCCAGAGCGGCATGACGACGCTGGCGGGCGCGGCCGGGATCGGGCTCGGCATCGCCGCGGGGGTCTCGATCGGCTCCTACGTCGGCGGGGTCGTGGGCGCGTGGCGGTTCGGCGGCACGCTGCCGCGGGTCGCGGGCATGCGGCTCCCCCTGACCGAGAGCCGGCGCCCACCCGAGCACCAGACCGGCGAGCACCAGACCGGCGAGCACCCCGTCGAGGTCGGGACCGGCTCCGGGGACCCGGCCGCCTGGGACCGGACGTGAGCAACGGCACCCTCCTGCCCGCATACGGCCGTCTTCCGCGTCGGGCACGATGGGCCCGGCACGGTATGCCGTGAGGTGAGGAGAGAGCGATGCAGTTCGGGCGGTCCTTCGAGGAGTTCGAGGTCGGGGCGACGTACCGCCACTGGCCCGGCAAGACGGTCACCGAGTACGACGACCACCTGTTCTGCCTCCTCACGATGAACCACCACCCCCTCCACCTCGACGAGCACTACGCGGGGGAGACGACCCAGTTCGGCCGCAACGTCGTCGTCGGCAACTACGTCTACTCGCTCCTGCTCGGCATGTCCGTCCCCGACGTCAGCGGCAAGGCGATCGCCAACCTCGAGGTCGAGTCGCTGCGGCACGTCGCGCCCACCTTCCACGGCGACACCCTCTACGGCGAGACGCGCGTCCTCGACAAGTGGGAGAGCCGGAGCAGGGACGACCGCGGTGTCGTCCACGTCGAGACCATCGGCTACAACCAGGACGGCACGGTCGTGTGCATCTTCCGTCGCAAGGTGATGGTGCCCAAGCAGTCCTACCTCGACGCGCGGGGCGGCGAGCAGCCCGGCCGCCCGGTCCCGGTGCCCGACCGGAACTGGCCCGGACCGGAGACCGGAGGGTCGACGGCGGAGGCCTAGCCAGCAGCCGGCCGTCGCGCCGCGGTCAGCGACCGGCCCGCGAGCCCAGGAGCCGGTATGCCGCCCGCTCGACGGCCGGGGTGAGCAGCAGCAGGAGCATCGCATAGTACCCGACGCCGGGGATCGCCACGGCGAGCAGGAGCGCCGTGGCGAAGAGCACGGCCGTCGCGACGGCCCCGGCCAGCTCGCGACTCGTGGGCGGGTCGTCCGGCTCCCACGTCCGCGGGTGACGGCGCACGATGAGGTTCGCCACGACCGACGCGAGGCTCGCGAGGAGCATCGCCCCCACGTAGCAGAGGATCTGGAGCCGGTCGGTCCGCATCGACCCGACCATGGCCGTCGCGACCGGCAGCCAGACGATGGCGAGCATCCACACGGTGTTCACCTCCATGAGCCCCGGCGCGAGGCCGCGGACGTGGAGGTAGAGCTCGTGGTGTCCCATCCAGAACCGCGCGATGATGACGAAGCTGAGGGCGAAGGCGAGCAGCTGACCGGTGTGCCCGGTGAGCCAGCCCGCCGTCGTGGTCCGCGCGGCCACCGCCTCGGGCACGCTGTCGAGGAGCGGGAGGATGAGCAGGGTCATCGCGATGGCGACGACCGCGTCGGTGAAGACCTTCATCCGCTCCGCCGACCTGGGCTCCGCCGACCTGGGCTCCTCGACGGAGTCCGTGCGGTCCGGCTCCCGGCCTCCGGTCCCGGTCATGCCCGGCACCCTACCCGCGGCCTCCCGGCGTCCGGCCGGCACGTCGCTAGGGTGGAGGAGTGCTGGCCGATCTGCACACCCACTCCACGGCGAGCGACGGGACGCTGTCGCCAGGAGCCGTCGTGCGGGCCGCCGCGGCCGCGGGTCTCGGTGTCGTCGCGCTGACCGACCACGACACGTTCGCGGGCTGGGACGAGGCGGCGCGGGCCGCCGAGGAGACCGGCACCGCCCTGGTCCGGGGCGTCGAGATCTCGTGCGTCGATGCCCGGGTCAGCGTCCACCTGCTCGGCTACCTGCCCGACCCGACGCTTCCCGAGCTGGTCGCCGAGCTGGACCGGGCGCGGACGAGCCGGGACGCGCGGATGGAGCGGATGGTCGCCCGGATGGCGGCCGACGGCATCCCCGTGACGATGGACGACGTCCGCGCCCAGACCGACGGGCCGGGGACGACGCTCGGGCGGCCGCACCTGGCGGACGCGCTCGTGGCGCACGGGCTGGCGGCCGACCGCACCGCGGCGTTCCGCGCCTTCCTCGGGCGCGGAAGCGGCTACTACGTCGGCCATTACGCCGTCGATGCCGGGTATGCCGTCCGCCTGGTCCGCGCGGCCGGGGGCGTCCCGGTCATGGCCCATCCCTTCGCCGAGGCGCGCGGCCGGGTCGTCGCCGACTCCGTCGTCGAGCGGCTCGCCGCGCTCGGGCTGGCCGCCCTCGAGGCCGACCACCCGGACCACACGCCGGAGCAGGCGGCCCATGCCCGTGACCTGGCTGCCGGCCTGGGGCTGCTCGTCACGGGGTCGAGCGACTTCCACGGCGCGGGCAAGCCGAACCGGATCGGAGAGTGCACGACCCCGCCTGCGGTCCTCGAGGCGCTGCTCGCCCAGGCCGACGGCGGCATACCCCTCGTCGGTCCCTGACCGGCCCGCCCACCGGGCCCGCTGCCGTCTCCCGAGCGGCCGCCGCCTGTCCCTTTATCGGGTTCCACCACAAGGGGACACCGTGCGGGGGAAGCGTTGTCCCGCACGGTGTCCCCTTGTGGTGGAACCCGATAAAGGTCCCTGGGGTGAGCATCCCCAGGAGGCGAGCTCAGCCGAGGGACTCCAGGATCGCGGGGACCACCTCGTGCATGTCGCCGATGACGGCATACGTCGCCTTGGTGACCATCGGGGCGTCCGGGTCGGTGTTGATCGCGATGATCGTCCGCGACGAGGAGCACCCGGCCCAGTGCTGGATGGCGCCGCTGATCCCGCACGGGATGTAGACGTCCGGGCTGATCCGCGAGCCGGTCTGGCCGACCTGCTCGTGGTGAGGACGCCAGCCGAGCGAGGTGACGACCCGGGAGACGCCGAGGGCGCCGCCGAGCCGGTCGGCGAGGGCGATGACCGCGTCGAACCCGTCGGGCCCGCCCGCGCCCCGGCCCGCGCCGACGACGACCTTCGCGCCGGTGAGCGCCGAGGTGTCGCCGCCGTCCTTGCCCTCGACGCGCACCACCTGGGCGACGAGGTCGCGCTCGCCGAGGGCGACCTCGAGCGGTGTGACCGTGGCGGCGCCCGGTGCGGCGGCGGCCTCCGGCTCGACCGCGTGGCCGGCGACGGTGAGGACGCGGACCGAGCCGGAGAGGGACATCTCCTCGAGCGCGGCCCCGCCGACGACCTGGCGGACGACGTGGAGGGGGGCGGCGGAGGCGATGGACACGACGTTCGCCGCCATCGGCACCCCGAGGCGTGCCGCGACATGGGCGAGGACCTCGTTGCCCCGTGGCGTGCCCGCCGCGAGGAGCAGGTCGTCGCCGCAGGCGGACAGCGCAGCCTCGGTGATCGTCGCCCAGGCCGCGGCGGCATACCGCTCCGGCGCGTCGGGGACGGTGTGGACGACGCCGACGCCCTGCTCCGCGAGGTCGGCGACGACCTCGTCGGTGGCGGAGCCGAGAACGAGGGCGTGCAGGTCGCCGGCCCCCTCCAGCCCACGGGCGAAGGTGAGGGTCTCCCGGGAGACGAGGGCGGCCCGCCCCTTCTCCACCTCGACGATGACAAGACTCATGACGGCACCACTCCGAGCTGCTTGAGGGTCTCGACGACGGCCGCGGCGGCGCCGGGGCCCTCCCCGAGGATCGTGACCTGGTTCGGCGGGGGCGGGGGCACGGTCAGCGCGACCCGGCCGCTCCCGACGGTGGGCGGGTTCGGCGTCACGGTCTCGACCGGCGCCTTCTTGGCCTTCATCCGGCCCATGACGCTCGGGTACCGCGGGCTGACGCCGCCCTCGAGCACGGTGACGACCGCGGGCAGCGGCACGTCGTAGACCTCCGCGCCCTCGCCGCTGTCGCCGCGCAGCTCGGCCCGGTCCCCGTCGACGGATACCGTCTGGATCCCCGTGACGACCGGCCGGTCGAGGAGGTAGGCCAGCCGGATGCCCACCTGGAAGTCGCCGGTGTCCGCGGCGTCGTTGCCGAGGAGGACGAGGTCGTATGCGGTGCCGGCGCCGGCCCGCGCGGTGACGACGTCGGCGATCGCCCCGGCGATGTCGGCCGGGCCGTAGGAGTCCGGCTCGGCCTCGACGAGGACGCCGTCCGTCGCACCGACGGCGAGGGCCGAGCGGAGCTGCTCGACGGAGTCCTCGGTGCCGAGGCTGAGGACGGTCACCCGGCCCCCCGTCGCATCGGCGACCTGGACGGCGATCTCGACGGCGGCCTCCTCGTGGTTGGACGTCGTGTAGCCGCTGTAGCGACCGTCGACGCCCATGCCGTCGGGGGTGAGCGTCACCTCACCGCTCGCGTCGGGGACACGCTTGACACAGACGAGCACGTTGGTCATCAGGCACCTCCGGCGGTGTCGGCGGCGACCAGCTCGACGCCACGGATCCGGGCGTTCTCGGGGTCGAAGAGAGGGGTGGCGTCGTTGGCCGCGACGGTCACGGGGTAGAGCTCCTCCATGTAGGACACGGCGAGCTGGTTGCCCACGACGGCCTCCTCGACGGGGAGGAAGGCCATGAGGACGTGCTTGCGCAGGCTCGGCGCCGACCCCGCGGTCGTGACGTAGGGGCGATGCCCGTGGCCGTCGACGAGCGGCGTGCCGTCGCGGCGCACGATGGGCTCGCCACCGAGCATGTAGCGCTTCACCCCGCTCGAGGAGGTGTGGTCGTCGACGGTGAGGGAGCACAGGATGGTCTGGGGCGTCTCGCCGGCCTGGGCGATGAGCGCCTCCTTGCCGATGAAGTCGGCGTCCTTGAGCTTCTTGCGCTCCATGCCGGTCTCGGTCAGGGTGCGCTCGGTGTCGAGCTCGAAACCGTAGGCGCGGTAGCCCTTCTCGATGCGGCCCGTCGTCGCGTAGACGCCGATCCCGGCCGGGATGAGTCCGTGCGGCTGCCCGGCCTCGAGGATCCGGCTCCACAGGGCGGCACCGGCCTCCATCGGGACGTAGAGCTCCCAGCCGTACTCGCCGACGTAGGAGATCCGCGAGGCGAGGACCATGAGGTCACCGATCTCGATGTCCCGGCAGGTGCCGAAGGGGAAGCCCTCCCGGCTCACGTCGTTCCTCGTGACCGAGGCGAGGATCTCCTTGGCCTTGGGGCCCCAGAGGCCGATCGTCGTCCACGACGAGGTGAGGTCGACGACCGAGGCGCCCTCCGGCATCCGGTCGGCGAACCACTTCTTGTCGGCCATGCCGTGGGCACCGCCCGTGACGACCCGGAAGTGGTCGTGCGCGAGACGCATGACGGTCAGGTCGGAGCGGAAGCCGCCCCGCTCGTCGAGGACCGGGGTGTAGATGACCCGCCCGACCCGGACGTCGGCCTGCGCGACGATGATGTGCTGGACGGCGTCGAGCGCCTTGGGCCCGACGATGTCGAAGATGGCGAACGCCGACAGGTCGATGACCGCCGCCGTCTCCCGCATCCGCAGGTGCTCGGCGTTGATGATCGGGCTCCACCAGCGCGAATCCCACTCCGCCTCGCGCGGCATGAGCTGGTCCTCGTCGTATGCCGCGAGGAGGCTCTTGTTGGAGGCGTACCAGTGCGGGCGCTCCCACCCGGCGGCCTCGTAGAACACGGCGCCGAGGGCCTTCTGCGACTCGTGCATGGGAGCGAGGCGCAGGTTGCGGGCGACGGTCCACTGCTCGGACGGGTGGACGATGCCGTAGGTCTTGATGAACGCCTCGCCGGTGCGCTCCTTGACGAAGGCGCGGGTCCGCTGGAACGGGTAGAACCGGGCGATGTCGGAGTGGCCGAGGTCGATGCCGGGGTTGCCGTGCGTCATCCACTCGGCGACCGCCTTGGCCGTGCCCGGACCCTCCTTGATCCAGATGGCCGCGGCCGACCAGAGGCCCTTGACCTCGGGCGTCTCGCCGAGGATGGGGAAGCCGTCGGGGGTCAGGGAGAGGAGGCCGTTGATGGCATACCGGATCTCGGCCCGCTCGTCGCCGAGCAGCTCGGGCATGAGCTCGAGGGCCTGCTCCAGCTGCGGGTCGAAGTCGTCCTGGGTGAACGGCAGCTCGGTCGGCGACAGCCGGGCCTGCTCGATGCTCGGGATGTCCTCGGGGTCCCAGAGGATCGCCCGGTGGGCGTAGGAGCCGACCTCCATGTCCGAGCCGTGCTGGCGCTCGTAGCAGAAGGTGTCCATGTCGCGGACGATGGGGAAGGAGATCTCGCCGGGCCGCTCGGCGAGCTGCTCGCAGGGGCCGACGGAGATCATCTGGTGGACCGCCGGGGTGAGCGGGATGTGGGCGCCGGCCATCGTGGCGATCTTCGGGCTCCACACGCCGCAGCAGATGACGACGGTGTCGGCCTCGATGGTGCCCTGGCTCGTCTCGACCGCCTTGATCGCGCCGTCGACGACGGTCATCCCGGTGACCTCGACATTGGGGACGACGGTCAGCGCGCCCTTCTCCTGGGCGCGCTCGCGCATGATCGTGCCGGCCCGCAGCGAGTCGACGACGCCGACGCTCGGCGTCCAGAAGGCGCCGACGATCTGGCTCCCGTCGAGGAAGGGGACCTTCTCGACGACCTCCTCCGGCGTCACGAGGTAGGCCTCGACGCCCCAGGCCTTGGCGCTGCTCATCCGGCGGCGCAGCTCCTCCATCCGGGCCTCGGTGCGGGCGACCTCGAAGCCGCCGGACTCGGTGAAGACGCCGAGCTCCTTGTACTGCCGCATCGAGTCCGACGTGATGTCGAACATCTCGCGGCTGTGGTCGACGGGGAAGATGAAGTTGCTCGCGTGGCCCGTCGAGCCGCCCGGGTTGGGCAGGGGGCCCTTGTCGAGCTGGACGATGTCGGTCCAGCCGAGCTCGGCGAGGTGGTAGCTGAGCGAGTTGCCGACGATGCCGGCGCCGATGACGACGACCTGGGCCTTTTCGGGGAGGGCGGCCATGCGCGAGAGTCCTCTCACTGGTGCGTATTGCGCAACGCGATGCACGATAAGCAACGCGTAGGCCGCAGCCTACTCTTCTCCGCGCGCTCGGCAAACCCCTGGCGCGTCGTCGTGAGACCGGGCCGGGCCGTTGGGGGTGGGTCCCGAGACTCGGCCCGGCTCGTCGTGGTGGAACCTGGGCCGACCCGTTGTGGTGGAACCTGGGCCGACCCGTTGTGGTGGAACCCGATAAAGAGTCACCTCACCCGACAGAGGTTGTCGGGTGAGGTGACCGTTTGTGGTGGAACCCGATAAAGGGCGACCGGGTCAGGTGCGGGTGGGGCCGGCCGCGGGGTGGGCGGCCGGGGCCGTCACTTGAGCCAGGCGTCGACCTTGCTCTGGTTGGCCTCGACCCACTTCTGGGCGGCGGCGGCGGGCTGCATGTTGTCGCCGGCGATGTACTTGGCCACGAGGTTCTGGTCGGCGTTGGTCCAGTTGAAGTTCTTCACGAGGCCGACGGCGGGCGAGCCCGAGCCGGCGAACTTCGAGGAGATCAGCTTGTTCAGCTTGTAGACGGGGTAGCCGCACGCGATCTTCGCCGGGTCGGAGTCGCAGCCCTCGGTGTAGGGCGGGAGCTCGACCTGCTTGAGCGGGACCTCGGTCATGAACCACTGCGGCTCGTAGAAGTAGCCGATGAGCCACGTGTGGTTCTTCTCGGCCTGCCGGAAGGCGGTGATGAGCGCGGTCTCCGAGCCGGCATACACGACCTTGAAGTTGAGCTTGAGGTTCGTGACGAGGGCCTCGTCGTTCGTGACGTAGGACGGGTCGCCGTCGAGGAGCTGGCCCTTGCCGCCGGACTCCGACGTCTTGAAGTTGCTGGCGTACTTGTTGAGGTTCTGCCAGTGCAGGACGTCGGGGTGCGCGGCCGCGAGCCACGGCGGGACGTACCAGCCGATGATGCCGGTGTTCCCGGTGAGCCCGGCGTCGACGACCGTCTTGGCCTGCTCGACGTACTTCTTCGTGAGGTCGGGGTGGCCCCAGTTCTCGAGGATCGTGTCGACCGTCCCGGCGTTCATGCCCTGCCAGGCGATCTCCTCCTTGACGTTGGTGTACTTCACGTCGCAGCCGAGCTTGGTCTTGGCGACGTAGCCCACGACGTAGGCGTTCGCCTCGTAGCCGACCCAGGGGTTGACGGCGATGTTGAAGGTGCCGCACTTGGCGCCACCGGAGGCCCCTCCTGTGCTCCCCGAGTTGATGTCGCCGCCGCCGCATGCTGCGAGGACGAGCCCGGCGGCCGCGCAGACCGCCGCGAGGCCCATCCGGCGCCTCGTTGTCCGACTCATGTCGTCTCCTTACTCTCTGACTGCTGTCTGACTTCTCTCCGCACGCCGGGGCCGGTGTGCGGTGGCTAGTGGTGCGGCTGCCGACCGTCACTCCTGCCGGGCGGCGGCGTACCTCATGATGCGGTCGAGCATGACGCCGATCGCGGTGATCGCAATGGCTGCGGCGAAACCTTTACCGAACAGGTTCTGTTGCGAGAAGCCGGCGACGACGAAGTAGCCGAGGCTGCCAGCGCCGACGAGTCCGCCGATGACGACCATGGACAGGACGTAGAGCAGGCCCTGGTTCGTCGCGAGGATGAGCCCCGGCCGCGCCATCGGCACCTGCACCTTGGTGATCGTCTGCCAGGTCGTCGTGCCGACCGAGCGGGTCGCCTCGAGCGTCGTCTCCGACACGCCGCGGATGCCGTCGGCGACGAGCTTGGTCGCGACGGGGAAGGCGTAGAGGACCGCGGCGACGATGGCGGTGAACCGGCCGGGCCCGAAGAGCGCGAGGGCCGGGACGAGGTAGACGAAGGACGGGATCGTCTGGAAGGTGTCGAGGATCGGCCGGACGACGATGTCGGCCTGCCGGCTGCGGCCCATCGCGACGCCGAGGACGATGGCGACGACCATGGTGAGGACGGTCGCGACGATCGTCATGGCGAGGGTCTGCATCGAGTCGTACCACAGGCCCGTGCCGAGGATGATGGCGCCGCAGATCGTCGTCGCGGCGAGGGCACGACGCCCGCCGAGGGTGGCCGCCACGCTGAGCAGCACGGCCGCCATGAGCCACCACGGGACGTTGGAGAAGAGCGACTGGAGCGGGTTGAGCAGGCCGTAGCTCACGACGTTCTTGAGGAACGTCGTCACGACGTCGAAGGTGTTGACGACCCAGTTCGTCGCGTCGTTGACCCAGGACGCGACGTCGTCCCCGATCATCGCGCCCTGCGGCCACTGCGCCGCCCACAGGTAGAGGTGGGAGAGGTATGCGAGGACGAGCGCGACGACGCCGCTCACCGCGAGGACGATGGCCCGGACCCGGGGACTGAGGGTGCCGCCCCGGCCGGATCGCGCGGCGCGCTCGGCCCGCTCGCTCGCCGCGGTCGTCGTCCGGTCGAGCATGATGGCCGCGAGGACGATGCCGAGGCCGCTGACGAAGGCGTCGCCGACGTTGAGGGCGTTGAGCGCCTGGATGACGTCCTGGCCGAGGCCGGGCCCGTTGACGAGCGCGGTGACCGTGGCCATCGACAGGGCGGCGAGCGTGCACTGGTTGATGCCCACGACGATGGTGCGCCGGGCCATGGGGAGCTGGACCTTGCGCAGCAGCTGGCTCTTGGTGACCCCGAGGGAGCGGGTCGCCTCGACGGTCGACTCACTGACCCCGTGGATGGCGTGCTCGGTGATCCGGGCGACGGGGGGCAGGGCGTAGATGAGCGTGATGACGATGGCGCACGCCGGGCCGATGCCGAAGAACAGGGCGAGCGGCGCGAGGTAGGCGAACGACGGCATCGTCTGCATGACGTCGAGGATCGGCGTGACGAAGGCGCTCACCGACCTGCGGCGAGCCATCCAGATCCCGAGCGGGAGCCCGATGGCGACGGCCACGAGGACGGACAGCCCGGTGACGATGAGCAGGTCGATGGCGTCGGTCCAGATGCCGAGGACGTTGAAGAGCAGGAGGGTGACGACGACGAGGATGGTCGAGCGCAGCCCGGCGGCCGCGTAGGCGACCCAGCCGAGGATCGCGGTCACCCCGAGCCAGCCGATCTCCGGGGTGGGCCGTGCGCCGGGCGGCGTCGAGAGCATCTTCTGCAGCCAGGCGATGACGTCGTTGATGACGTTGACGATGTTGCCGAGGACGGTGTGGAAGAAGAAGTTGCTGGCCTGCAGGTCGCCGACCTTGTTGCTCACGTCGTTGAGCCAGGTCATGAAGCCGTTGAGGTCGGCATACGGCAGGGAGAGGGTCATCTTCCCGCGCAGGAGCAGCCAGCCGAGCAGCCAGACGACGACGATGATGCCGAGCTTGAGGGGGATGCGCCGGTTGGCGACCTCGACGATCGGCTGCTCCTCGAGGGTGGGGTTCGGCGTCCTCCTCGGCGCGGGAGCCGGCGCGCTGTCGGTGGCCGCCGTCATGCCGACTCCTCCTCGGCGACGACGACCCGCAGGATGTCCTGGTCGTCGACGACGCCGACGCTCCTGCCGCCCGCGTCGACGACGCGCACCGGCCCGTCCGCGTCGAGGACGTGGCGGGCCGCGTCGCGGATGATCGTGTCGGCGGGCAGCGACCGGTCGGACACGTGCTCCCCTGACACCTCGGGACGGCACACCCACTGGAGGGTGAGGACGTGTGACTTGGGGACCTCGCTGACGAAGTTGCGCACGTAGTCGTCGGCGGGTGCGCCGACCACCTCGTCCGGCCGGCCGATCTGGACGATCTCGCCGTCGCGCATGATGAGGATGCGGTCACCGAGCTTGAGCGCCTCGGCGAGGTCGTGGGTGATGAACACCATCGTCTTGCCGACCTCCTCGTGGAGGCGGACGACCTCGTTCTGCATGTCGCGTCGGATGAGGGGGTCGAGCGCGGAGAACGGCTCGTCGAACATGAGGATGTCGGGGTTGCTCGCGAGGGCCCGCGCGAGGCCGACGCGCTGCTGCATGCCGCCGGAGAGCTGGTCGGGGTAGTTGGTCTCGTAGCCGGACAGCCCGACGAGGTCGACCATCTCCTGCGCGCGCTGGCGCCGGGCGGCCTTGTCCTCACCGCGCACCTCGAGGCCGAAGCCGACGTTGTCGATGACCTTGCGGTGCGGGAGCAGCCCGAAGTGCTGGAAGACCATGGAGACCTTCTTGCGCCGGATGTCGCGCAGGGCCGTGTCGTTCATCGCCGTGATGTCCTGGCCGTCGAGCAGGACGGTCCCGGTCGTCGGCTCGATGAGGCGGGTGATGAGCCGGACCAGCGTCGACTTGCCCGACCCGGACAGGCCCATGACGACGAACACCTCGCCGGGGGCGACGTCGAAGGAGACGTCCCGCACGCCGATGACGTGTCCGCTCTTGGCGAGCAGCTCCTTGCGGCTCAGCTCGAGGTCGGGGGTGCCGACGAGCTTCTCGGCGTGGGGCCCGAAGACCTTCCACAGCGACTGCACCTGCAGGGCGGGCTGGGTCATCGTGAGACCTCCGGGTCGGCGGTATGCGGGTCGTTGTGGTCGGTGGGCGGCCACAGCGGCATGTCGTCGCGGTAGCGGTAGAAGGGCGCGGTGGACGGGGGCAGCGGGGTGTTGCCGGCGATGAGGTCGGCGGACTTCTCGGCGAGCATGACGACGGGTGCGTAGATGTTGCCGTTGGTGACGTATGGCATCGACGAGGCGTCGACGACGCGCAGCCCGTCGACGCCGTGGACCCGCATCGACCCCGGGTCGAGGACCGACTCGTCGTCGACGCCCATCCGCGTCGTGCAGCTGGGGTGGAGCGCCGTCTCCGCGTCGTCGGCGACCCAGCGCAGGATCTCCTCGTCGGTGGAGACGGTCGGCCCGGGGCTGATCTCGCCGGCGTTGAAGGGCTTGAAGGCCGGCTGGGTGAGGATGTCCCGCGCGACGCGGATCGCCTCGACCCACTCCCGGCGGTCCTGGTCGGTCGACAGGTAGTTGAACAGGATGGCCGGCTTGTCGTGGACGTCGGCGCTGCGCACCGTCACGTGGCCGCGGGCGTCGGAGTACATCGGCCCGATGTGCACCTGGTAGCCGTGCCCCTCGACGGGCGAGGTGCCGTCGTAGCGGATCGCGATGGGCAGGAAGTGGAACATGAGGTTGGGGTAGTCGACGTCCTCGTTGGAGCGGCAGAAGCCGCCCGCCTCGAAGTGGTTGGTCGCCCCCAGGCCCTTCTTGAAGAACAGCCAGTTGGCGGCGAGGCCCGGACGGCGGTGCCACTTGAGGCCGTCGGCGATGGAGACCGGGAGCTTGCTCGCATACTGGATGTAGACCTCGAGGTGGTCCTGGAGGTGCTGTCCGACGCCCGAGACGTTCGCGACGGTGCGGATCCCGAGCGGCTCCAACGTCTTCGCGTCCCCGACGCCGGACACCTGGAGCAGCTGGGGCGAGTTGATGGCGCCGCCGCACAGGATCACCTCGTCGGCTCGCACCGTGTGGTGCCGGCCGAAGTGCTCGTAATCGACGCCCACCGCGCGGGTCCCCTCGAAGACGACCCTCGTCGTGAGCGCGAGGGTGCGGACGTGGAGGTTGGGCCGGTCCATGACGGGGTGGAGGTAGGCCCGCGCGGCAGAGAGGCGGCGTCCGTTGTGGACGTTGCGGTCGAACTTGGCGAAGCCCTCCTGGCGGTAGCCGTTGACGTCGCTCGTCAGGGGGTAGCCGGCCTGCTGCACGGCCTCGAAGAAGGCCCCGAAGAGCGGGCCGTCGGCCGGGCCGCGCTCGAGGACGAGGGGGCCCGAGCCGCCGCGCCACTCGTCCGCGCCCGCGAGGCAGGTCTCCATCCGCTTGAAGTAGGGCAGGCAGTGCGCGTAGTCCCAGGCCTCCATCCCGGGGTCGGAGGCCCAGCGCTCGTAGTCCATCGGGTTGCCGCGCTGGAAGATCATCCCGTTGATCGAGCTCGACCCGCCGAGGACCTTGCCGCGGGCGTGGTAGATCCGTCGGCCGTTCATGAACGGCTCGGGCTCCGACTCGTACTTCCAGTCGTAGAACCGGTTCCCGATGGGGAAGGGGAGCGCGGCCGGCATGTGGATGAGGGGGTCGAAGGAGAAGTCGCTGCGCCCCGCCTCGAGGACGAGGACGCTCGTCGACGGGTCGGCCGAGAGGCGGTTGGCCAGGACGCAGCCCGCGGACCCACCCCCGACGATGACGACGTCGACGTGGTCGGGGACGTCGGCCCCCAGCTTGCGCCGCACCGTGGCGGACGTCGACAGCCCGCTCACGCGAACCAGCCCTGGACCGCCGGAGCGATGTTGTGCCACACGTGCTTGACCTCCTGGTACTCCTCGAGCCCGACGCGACCGAGCTCGCGACCGTTGCCCGACTGCTTGTATCCGCCCCATTCGGCTTGGGGGACGTAGGGGTGGTAGTCGTTGATCCACACGGTGCCCATCCGCAGCCGGGCGGCGATCCGCTCGCCCCGGCCGGCGGTGCGGGTCCAGACGGCGCCCGCGAGCCCGTAGACGGAGTCGTTGGCGATGGCCACGGCCTCCTCCTCCGTCGTGAACGTCTCGACGGTGAGCACCGGGCCGAACGACTCCTCCTGGACGACGGACATGTCCGCGCGGCACCGGTCGAGGACGGTCGGCAGGTAGTAGCAGCCGTTCTCGTATGCGGCGCCCTCGGGTCGCGCTCCGCCGCACCGGAGCCGTGCACCCTCCGCGAGGCCGCGGGCGACGTAGGCCTCGACCTTGTCGCGGTGCTGCGGCGAGGTGAGTGGGCCGGTCTGGGCGTCGTCGTCGAAGGGCCCGCCGAGCCGGATGCGCCGGGCCCGGGCCACGAGCTCGTCGACGAACTCCTCGGCGACGGACTCCTCGATGACCAGCCGGGCCCCGGCGCTGCATACCTGCCCGGAGTGGAGGAAGACCGCGGTGAGCGCCATGTCGAGGGCCACCTCGAGGTCGGCGTCCGCGAAGACGACATTGGGGTTCTTGCCGCCGAGCTCGAGGGCGACCCGCTTGACGGTGGGGGCGGCCGCGACCATGAGGTGCCGTCCGGTCGCGAGCCCCCCGGTGAAGGAGATGAGGTCGACGCGGGGGTCGCCGGAGAGAGGCCCGCCGACGGCCGCACCCGCGCCGAGGACGAGATTGCCCACGCCGGCGGGCAGTCCGGCCTCCTGGAGGAGCCGCATGAGGTGGATCGTCGTGCTCGGGCTGATCTCGCTCGGCTTGAGGACGAAGGTGTTCCCCGCAGCCAGGCATGGGGCGACCTTCCACGACGCCTGGAGGAGGGGGTAGTTCCACGGCGTGATGAGGCTGCAGACGCCGACCGGCTCCCGGACGACGACGCTGTGGACGTCAGCCCGGCCGGTGTCGACGACCCGCCCGCCCTCACCGCCGCTCATCGCGACCGCGGCGTAGTGGCGGAACACGCTCGTCACGTCGTCGACGTCGAACTCGCTCTCGACATACCGTTTTCCGGTGTCGAGCGACTCGGCGCGGGCGATGTCCGACCGGTCCCGCTGGAGCAGGTCGGCGACCCGGGCGAGGAGGGCGCCCCGCTCCGCCATGGGGGTCGCGGACCACGACCCCTCGTCGAAGGCGCGTCGGGCGGCGGCGACGGCGGCGAGGCTGTCGGTCTCCGACCCCTCGTCGACCTCGGCTACGACGGTGCCGTCAGCCGGGCTGACGATGGCGCGCCGGCCGCCCTCCGCAGCGGCGACCCAGGCGTTGTCGATGAACAGGTCGGGCACGGGACCTCCATTCCGCGTGTTGCTCAGAGCGCAACATGCGAGTGTCTGACGCAACACACAATGGCGTGCGAAGGGCCGTCGGTCAAGACATCTCCTCCGAGAAGGCCAGCCAGCCCAGGCGCGCCGAGATGTCGTGACCGGCCGTGACGACCATGGGAGCGACCCGGTCGACCTCCTGCTGGGTGAGCCGGAAAGTGGGGCCGGACAAGCTGATTGATGCGACGATCTCACCGTGCGCATTGCGGATCGGCGCGGCGATCGCGGTGAGTCCGACGTCGAGCTCGTCGTGGGCGACGGCGAAACCGAGCGATCGGGCGGAGGCGAGCTGCTCGTCGAGGAGTCCGCGGTCGGTGACCGTCGCGTCGGTGTAGGACACGAGGTCGCCGAGGGTGCGGGTGAGCTCCGGCTCGGACATCTCGCTGACGAGGATCTTGCCGTTGCTCGTCGCGTGGAGCGGGATGTGCTGTCCGACCCAGTTGTACGAGGTGTTCCGGGGGGAGCCGCTCACCTGGTCGATGTAGTAGGCGGTGCCCCGGTCGAGCACGGTGACGTTGACGGTGTCGCCGGTCTCGGAGGCGAGCGCACGGCATACCGGACGCGCCTGCTCCACGAGGTCGAGCCGCGCGTTCGTCGCCCCCGCGAGGCGCAGGATCCCGGGGCCGAGGCGATACTGCCCCCGCTCCTCGATCTGCTCGACGAGGCTGCGATGCTCGAGCGCGCCGACGAGCCGGCTCGCCGTGCTCTTGTGCACCCCGAGGTGCTTGGCGAGGGCCGTGACCCCGAGCGCGCCGTGCTGGGCCAGCAGCTCGAGGATCGTCACGGCACGGTCGACGGACTGGACGGTGCTCGCCCGATCGTCATCGGCGTTGCGCATGGCGAGACAGTAGTCCATCCTCTTCCCGTCGGGCCATCCCTCGACTACCGTTCTCTCGTTGCGTATGTCGCGTCCGGTTGCGGATGGCGCACCACGGCATACGAGATGGAGGCCTGCCGTATGCCGCCTGCCCGCGGTCACATCGTGCTCACCCTGTCCTGCCCGGACCAGCCGGGCATCGTCGCGCAGGTGACCCGACTGCTCTTCGAGCACGGAGCGAACATCGAGGAGAGCCAGCAGTTCGACGACCCCCGGGGCGGGCTGTTCTTCATGCGGATCGACGTGTCGATGGCCGACGGGAGCGACGGGCTGGAGGACCTGCGGGCCGCCTTCGCGCCGCTCGCCGAGCGCCTCGGCATGACCTGGGAGATGTGGGACGCCACCGCGCCCTACCGGACCCTCATCATGGTGAGCAAGTTCGGGCACTGCCTCAACGACCTCCTCTTCCGGTGGCGCAGCGGCCAGCTCAACATCGAGATCCCGGCCGTCGTGTCCAACCACCCCGACATGGAGCCGCTCGTCCGCTCCTACGGCATCCCCTACCACCACATCCCCATCACGGCCGACACCAAGCCGCAGGCGGAGGCGAGGCTGCGTGGGCTCGTCGCCGACCTCGGCATCGACCTCGTCGTCCTCGCCCGCTACATGCAGGTGCTCTCCGACGACCTGTCGCGCGACCTGTCGGGGCGGATCATCAACATCCACCACTCGTTCCTGCCGAGCTTCAAGGGGGCCAAGCCCTATCACCAGGCCTTCGCGCGCGGGGTCAAGCTCGTCGGGGCGACGGCCCACTACGTGACGGCCGACCTCGACGAGGGCCCGATCATCGAGCAGGACGTCGTGCGCGTCGACCACCGGATGACGGCCGAGGACCTCGTCGGGGCCGGCGAGGAGGTCGAGTCGCGGGTGCTCTCCCGGGCCGTGCGCTGGCACGCCGAGAGCCGGGTGCTCCTCAACACCGACCGGACCGTGGTGTTCAGCTGACGGTGCCCCACGTGTTCAGCTGACGGTGCCCGAGCGCTCCGGCCCGCGCACGGCATGCCGCGCGGTGTATCAGGACGGGCGGGTGCGGCCTCTTCATGGTCGAGGGTGACGCGCAGGCGGGACGACCGGACGGTGCGGAGGAGGGACGCCCTCGAGGCGACCTCGGGGCGCAGACCGGTGGGGGTTCCCGGTCCGCGCCCCGCTCAACGTGCGGGTGGCGCCGCCCCGGACGGGGCGGCGCCACCCGGGCACCGTCTGCCGGGCACCGTCTGCCGGGGCCGGCCCTGGCCGGATCAGTCGCCGAGCTCGGCGCGCCGCCGGATGACGTACTCCTCGAGCTCGAGGCGGGTCGCCTCGTCGATGGGCGGCGGCTCGTAGGCCTCGATCCGCGCCTTGGCGATCTGGCCGGCCCGGGCCGCCGCGTCGAGAGCGCCGTTGCGCATCCACTTCTCGTAGTTGTCGGACGAGGAGAGGAACGGGCGGTAGAAGCAGGTGCGGAAGCGCTCCATCGTGTGCATGGCGCCGAGGAAGTGGCCGCCGTGCCCGACCTCCTGGTGGGCATCGAAGGCGAGTGACCCCTCGTCGATCTCCAGCGGGGTGAACTCGACCTGCAGCATCTCGGCGATCTGGCAGTCGATGACGAACTTCTCGAAGGAGGCGACGAGTCCGCCGTCGAGCCAGCCCGCCGTGTGCATGACCCAGTTGGTGCCGGCGAGGAAGGTCGGCATGAGGGTCATGAGGGCCTCGTAGCCGGCCTGCGCGTCGGGCAGCTGGGAGGACGTGAGCCCGCCGCCGGAGCGGAAGGGCAGCCCGAAGTGGCGGGCGATCTGGCCGGTGCACAGCAGCCCGATGCCCGACTCCGGCGTGCCGAAGGTCGGCGACCCGCTCTGCATGTCGATGTTGGACAGGAACGAGCCGAAGATGACCGGGCACCCGGGCCGGATGAGCTGGGCGAGCGCGATGCCCGACAGCGCCTCGGCGATCTGCTGGACGAGCGCGGCCGGGATGGTGACGGGCGACATCGCGCCCATGAGGAGGAAGGGGGTGAGGACGACGGGCTGGGCGGCGGCGGCATACTCGAAGAGCGCGTCGAGCATCCGGTCGTCCCAGCGCAGTGGGCTGTTGCAGTTGATGAGGGAGATCGAGCAGGGCGTCTCCTCGATCTTGTCGCGGCCGCCGAAGAGGATGGCGCCCATGGCGATGGTGTCGGCGGCGTTGACCCCGGAGACGACGTTGCCCATGTAGATCTTGTCGGTCAGCGTCTGCAGGGCGTAGGTCATGTCGAGGTGCCGGCTGTCGAGTGGGGTGTCGTTGGGCTCGTTGACGACCCCGCCGGCCGAGTCGAGGACGTCGAAGCTCTGCGCCAGCTTGAGGAAGTTGCGGTAGTCCTCCATCGTGCCGTCGCGCCGGACGTCGCCCTGGCGGACGAAGGGCGGGCCGTAGACCGCGCCGAACACCATGGAGTCGCCGCCGATGTGGACCGACCGCTCCGGGTTGCGGGCCTGGACGTCGAACTCGTGCGGCGCCTTGGCGACCTGCTCGAGGACGAACTCGGGGTCGAGGAAGACGGTGTGGTCCTCGACGCGCTGCCCCGCGGCGCGGAACAGCTCCAGCGCCCGGTCGCTCATGAACTCGACACCGATCTCGGTGACGATCCGGCGCCACCCGGCATCGAGTTTGGCCAACGCGTCCTCGGAGAGGATCTCGTAGCGGGGCATGACGTTCTGGAACATCGGACGACTCCTGGTGCGCTGCGCGCAGCTCGACGTGACACCTTGCGGGACAGGGGGTGGGACGTGACGACGGTATGCCATGCCGTGACGGATGGCGCACCGCCTTGACGCCGACCCCGCTCGCATCTTAGCCTCATCATGTGGAACAGCGGTTCCATAATCTGGCACAGTGGTCGAGGCCGGAGGCACCCGTCGCCAGCGCACCACCCGGCACCACCACACGAGGAACACGAGCAGGATGTCCACCCACGGTACTCAGGCCGTCGACCGCGCGGCGCACCTCGCCGCGCTCGTCGTCCGGGCCGATGCTGCGGTGACCTTCTCCGACCTGTGTGCCGAGACCGGCTACGCCCGGAGCACGACCTCTCGCCTCCTCGCGGCCCTCGAGCGCTCCGGCCTGCTGGGCCGGGACACGGCCGGGGCCTGGCTCCCCGGGCAGCTGTTCGCCCAGTACGCCGCCCGGCGCAGCGACGACGAGGAGCTGGCGCGGATGGCGCTGCCCGTCATGGAGGAGCTCGGCGACCTCACGGGCGAGACGATCAACGTCGGCGTCGTCCACGGCGGCGCGGTCGTCCACATCGCCCAGGTCGCCTCCACCTACATCCTCGCCAGCCGTGACTGGCTCGGCGTCGAGGTCCCGGCCCACCTGTCGGCCCTCGGCAAGGTGATGTACGCCCACCACGTGCTCGCCCTGCCCGAGGGGCCCCTCGAGCAGCCGACGAGGGCCGCCCTCGGCTCGGTGCGCGCCCTGCGCGCCCAGCTCCCCGGCATACGGAGCAACGGGTATGCCACGACGGTCGACGAGCTGGAGGTCGGGCTCACCGGCATTGCGGCTCCGGTTATCGTCGAGGGGGAATGCGTTGCTGCACTTGGTCTCTCAGGCCCCACCGCGCGCCTGCAGGACCGGATGAGCGTGCTCGGCCAGGCTGTGGCCGGGCACGCGACCACCTTGTCAACTCAGATCGGACGACACCGGAAGGACGGTGCAGCATGACGCCCGAGGAGATCCTCCAGGGGTTGTACGACGAGACGCTCAAGGGCAACGGCCCTCGCGTGCTCGAGCTCACGCATGAGGCGCTCGCCATGGACATGACGCCGGGGAGCCTGCTCTTCGACGCGCTCATCCCGGCGCTGGAGGAGGTGGGTGCCCGGTTCGAGCGGGGCGACTACTTCGTGCCCGAGATGCTCATCGCCGGCCGCGCGATGGCCGGCTCGATGGAGGTCCTCCGGCCGCTGCTCGCCGACACCGGCGTCGAGACGATCGGCAAGTTCGTCATGGGCACGGTCAAGGGCGACGTCCACGACATCGGCAAGAACCTCGTCAACATCATGCTCGAGGGTGCCGGCTTCGAGGTCATCGACCTCGGCGTCCAGGTCGCGCCGGAGAAGTTCGTCGCGGCGATCGAGGAGCACGAGCCCGACATCGTCGGCTTCTCGGCGTTCCTCACGACGACGATGCCGATGTTCAAGGCGAACCTCAACGCGCTGGAGAAGGCCGGCCTGCGCGACAAGGTCATCGTGATGGTGGGGGGCGCCCCCGTCACCCAGGAGTACGCCGACGTCGTCGGCGCCGACGGGTATGCCGCGGACGCGTCCGCGACCGTCAAGCGGGCCAAGGCGCTCCTGAAGGAGCGTCGCTCGAAGGTTCCCGCATGAGCGGCGTGCCCGTCCGCGAGACGGTCCTCCGGTCGGCGACCAAGGAGGTCGTCATGGCGTCGAACCGGCCGTTCTGCATCATCGGCGAACGGATCAACCCCACGGGACGCAAGGTCTTCCAGGCCCAGCTGCGCGACGGCGACTACTCGGCCATCGAGAGGGACGTCAGGGCGCAGGTGGAGGGCGGCGCCGACGTCCTCGACGTCAA
The DNA here is from genome assembly GCA_039812405.1 of Nostocoides sp. Taxonomy (GTDB): domain Bacteria; phylum Actinomycetota; class Actinomycetes; order Actinomycetales; family Dermatophilaceae; genus Nostocoides. The sequence continues at coordinate 10,189 of JBDIAL010000015.1, read as the reverse complement.
CATGGGCGTGCCGCTCACCGACGAGCCGACCCTGCTCGTCACCGCGGTCCGGATGGTCCAGTCGCTCACCGACCTGCCGATCTGCATCGACTCCTCGGTCGTCGAGGCGCTCGAGGCCGGTCTCGAGGCCTACGAGGGCCGCGCGCTCGTCAACTCCGTGACGGCCGAGGACGAGCGGCTCGCCGCGGTCCTCCCGCTCGTCAAGAAGCACAACGCCGCGGTCATCGCCCTGCCCAACGACCACGACGAGATCCCCATGGAGGCCGACAAGCGCATCGAGCTCGTCGGGAAGATCGTGCGGGTCGCGACGGAGGAGTACGGCATCTCCATCGACGACATCGTCATCGACCCGCTCGCGATGCCGATCGGCGCCGACTCGACGGTCGGCCGGACCGCCCTGGAGACGATCCGCCGGGTCCACGACACCTGGGGCATGAACCTCACCTGCGGGGCGTCCAACGTGAGCTTCGGGATGCCGGGCCGGCACGCGATCAACGCCTCCTGGCTGCCGCTCGCCATGGCCGTCGGGATGACCAGCGCCATCATGGACTCCCGGACCCCGCAGATCGTCGACGCCGTGCGCGCCGCGGACCTGCTGCTCGGCAACGACGAGTGGGGCGGCTCCTGGATCTCCACGCACCGCAGGCGGCAGGCCGCGGCCGAGGCGGCTGCTGCTGCCGCGTCCGCCCTCACCCCCGAGGCGGCCGTCGCCCGGTGAGCGTCTCGGAGGAGGAGCCGCGACCCGACGTGAGCGCGCTGCGTCGGGAGGGGCTCATCGACCGCTCCGGCGCGCCGGAGGTCACCCATGACGGGACCGGGCGGGTCCTGCTGCGGTTCGCACCGTCCGGGCGCGACGTGCGGGTCCCGCCCGGTGTCAGCGTGTTCGACGCGGCGAGCTGGAACGGCATCGCCATCGACTCGACGTGTGGCGGGCACGGCACCTGCCGCAAGTGCAAGGTGCAGCTCACCGACGGCTCGTCGCCCGTCACCTCGCACGACCGGCGGACCTTCACCGATGCCGAGATCCACGACGGCTGGCGGCTGGCCTGCCTCGTGCGGGCGACGTCCGACCTCGCCGTCGACGTCCCGCCCCTCGTCACCCGGCCCAAGGCGGCGACCGTCGGCGTGGGCCGGCAGGTCATCCTCCGCCCCTCGGTCCAGAAGCGCTACCTCGAGCTCGACGAGCCGACGCTCTCCGACCAGCGGACCGACCTCCAGCGGGTCCGCGATGCGATCGACGACCTCGAGCTGACCCCCGACCTGCATGTCCTGCGTCGACTGCCGAAGGTGCTGCGTGACCACGACTTCAAGGTGACGGCGGTGATCATCGACGAGTCCCTCGTCGACGTCGAGGGTGGCGACACGACCGCTCGACGGCTCGGCATCGCATACGACCTCGGGACGACGACGGTCGTCGCGACGCTCCTCGACCTGACGACCGGGACACCCGTCGCCGTCGCCTCGATGCTCAACAAGCAGCAGCCGTTCGGCGCGGACGTCATCACCCGGATCAGCGCGACGATGATGGACCCCGACACGCTGCCGCGGCTGCGCGACCTCGCCCAGGCGACCCTCGGCGAGCTGGCCGCCGAGGTGTGCGCGGAGGGTGACGTGGACCCGGGCGAGGTGCTCGAGGTCGCGGTCGCCGGCAACGCGACGATGACCGCTCTGCTCCTCGGGGTCGACCCCGAGCCGCTCGGGGTCGCGCCGTTCATCCAGTCGACGGCCTCGTGGCCGGTGGTGCCGGCGTCGGAGATCGGCCTGTCGCTCCACCCGGCGGCGCGGGCGGCGGTCTTCCCGGCCCTCGGCGCCTACGTCGGGGGCGACATCGTCGCGGGCATGCTCGCCTGCGGGATGGACCGCGACAAGCGGACCCGCCTGTTCATCGACGTCGGGACGAACTGCGAGATCGTGCTCTCCGACGGCGACACCATCGTCGCGACCGCCGCCCCCGCGGGCCCGGCGTTCGAGGGCGGGGCGATCCGGTGCGGCATGCGGGCGGCCGACGGTGCCATCGAGGTCGTCAAGCTCGTCGCCGAGCCCGCCGAGGGGGCGCCGGCCGTGACCCTCGGCGTCATCGGCGACGTCGAGCCCCGCGGGCTGTGCGGCTCGGGTCTCGTCGACGCCGTGGCCGAGCTGGCCAAGGTGGGCCTGCTCGACGACACCGGCCGCTTCATCCCGGACGACGTCGCGGCGCAGCGCCTTCCCGCGCTCGCCGACCGCCTGGCCAAGATCGGCGAGGAGCGGGTCTTCGTCCTCTTCCGCCACACGCCGGACGAGGAGGTCGCGAGCACCGTCTACCTGTCGCAGCGCGACGTCCGGGAGCTCCAGTTCGCCAAGGGTGCGATCGCGACGGGCTGGGCGCTGCTCCTGGAGGAGCTCGGGCTCGAGCAGTCCGACGTCCAGCAGGTGCTGCTCGCCGGGTCGTTCGGGTCCTATCTGTCGCCGGCCTCCGCCGTCCGGATCGGGCTCGTGCCCAAGCTGCCCGTGCTGCGGATCGTGAGCGCCGGCAACGTCGCCGGCGAGGGAGCGAAGATGGCCCTCCTGTCCTCCCGCGAACGGGCCGGCGCCGAGGCGCTGCTGGAGGAGGTGCAGTATGTCGAGCTCAGCGACCGTGCCGACTTCAACGACCGCTTCGTCGAGCAGCTCGGCTTTCCCGGCTGACCGCCCGCGGTCACGGGTGGCGGTCGTCGCGTGCGGCGCGATCGCGCAGCCCGTGGCGCAGTCCGTCGCCCGCCACGGCTGGCCCGTCGACGTCCATCCGCTGCCACCGCTGCTCCACAACCAGCCGCAGCGGATCGCCGCCGAGGTCGAGCGGCTCGCCACGACGCTCTCCGCGCGTTACGACCGGGTCGTCGTCGGGTATGCCGACTGCGGCACCTACGGCGCGATCGACGAGGTGTGCGAGCGGCTCGGGCTGGAGCGGCTGCCCGGGCTGCACTGCTACGACGTGTATGCGGGTGCCCCCCGGATCGAGGACCTCCTCGAGGCCGAGCCGGGCACCTACCTGCTGACCGACTTCCTCGTGCGGTCCTTCGCGCGCACCGTCGAGCAGGAGCTCGGCCTCGACCGCTGGCCCGAGCTGCGCGACGAGTACTTCCGGCACTACACCCGCGTCGTCTGGATCGCCCAGGCGACCGACGAGCTGGAGCTGCGCGAGCTGCGCACCCTCGCCCAGGCCGCCGCGGCGCGGATCGGCCTGCCACTCCAGGTGATCCACACCGGGTCGGTCGGCCTCGACGCCGCCCTCGAGGCCCTCGTCGGCTGAGCGCCGGTCGGGTCAGGTCGGGGTCAGCCGGCGGCGAGGGCCTCGGTGATCGCCCGGATGTGCTCGGGTGAGGAGCCGCAGCAGGCGCCGATGACGTCGACGCCGAGCGCGCGCAGCTCCTTGGCGTGCTCGGCCATGCCCGCCGGGTCGACGGTGTAGACGAACTCCCCGTCCCGCAGCTGCGGGAGGCCGGCGTTGGACTGGGCGATGAGCAGGACGTCGTCGTGCCGGGCGGTGGCGAGCTGCGCGGCGATGATGCCCATGTCCTCCGGCCCGCGACCGCAGTTGGCGCCGACCGCGTCGACGCCGGCGGCCGCCAGCTCGGCGACGGCCGTCGCCGGGTCGACGCCCATCATCGTGCGCAGGTTCGTGTCGAAGCTCATCGTCGCGATGACGGGCAGGTCGGGCACGACGTCGTGGGCGGCGGCGATCGCCGCGCGGGTCTCGCCGAGGTCGCTCATCGTCTCGATGAGCACGACGTCGATGCCGCCGGCCGCGAGGCCGCGCAGCTGCTCGGCGAACAGGGCCTGCGCGTCGTCCTCGCTCAGCACACCGAGCGGCTCGAGCAGCTCGCCCGTCGGCCCGAGGTCACCGGCGACGAGGGCGTCGTGCCGGAGCGCCACCTCCCGCGCGATGGCCGCGCCGGCCCGGTTGACCTCCTCGACACGGTCACCGAGCCCGTGCGGCTCGAGCCGGGGGCGGGTGCCGCCGAAGGTGTTCGTCGTGAGCAGGCGCGCCCCTGCCGCGGCATACTCCTCGTGGAGGGCCGCGATGCGCTCCGGCGCCTCGAGGTTCCACGACTCGGCGGCCACGCCGGCGGGGAGCCCCCGACTCTGGAGCAGCCACCCGTAGCCGCCGTCGAAGATGGCTGGGCGGCCGGCGAGGAGGGAGAGGAGACGGTTCTGCGGCATACCGACAAGGGTATGCGGGGGCCCGCGCGTCCATGCACGCCCCTCGGAGCGTGGCGGGCATGATCTCGTCGAGATCGGGATCGCGGGAGGGTCAGGCGGCCAGCAGCTTCTGGCGCCAGGCCTCGGTCGCGGCGACCTGGTTGAAGGTGAACACGTGCAGGCCGGCGATCTCGAGCGCGCTGTTGGCGGCGAGGGCGGCGACCCGGTGGACGAAGGCGTCGGTGCCGAAGCCGGGCGCGGCGATGCGGGCGAAGATGCTCTTCTGCTTCTTGAGGAAGCGCATCGACTCGCCGACCCCGATCTTGGTCGCCATGCCGAGCAGCTTGGTCCGCTCGACCGGCCCGGGGACGCCGACGTAGAGCGGCAGGGTGATGCCGCGTCGGCGGATGCGCTCCACCCAGGCCGCGAGCTGGCCGTCGTCGAAGGTCATGTTCGAGATGATGTGCGTGGCATACGTCCGCTTGTCCCACATCGACTGGATCGTCACGTCGTCGTCGATGCTCGGGTGCGACTCGGGGTAGCCGGTGATGGCCACCTGCTCGAAGGGGCGGCCCAGCGCGTCGAGGTCCTTGAGCAGGTCGAGGGACTGGACGTAGTCGCCCGCCGGCTCCTTGGCGTCGCCGGCCGGGACGAAGACCTTCGAGATGCCGGCCTCGGTGAGTCGCGCGACGAGGTCGGCGAGCTCGTCCCGGCCGCTGATCATCCGGGCCGCGAGATGGGGGACGGCGTCGTAGCCCGCCTGCGACAGGCTCGCCGCGAGCTCGATCGTCGTCTCGATCGGCTTCGCGGGCGAGGCGGTGACCGTCACCGTCGTCCCGGTCGGCACGTGGGTCCGGACCTGCTCCTCGATGGAGGCGGTCGGGAGGACCTCGAACCGGGGGCTCGTGAGCAGCCGGTGCAGCTCGGTCGAGGGATAAACGTTGCTCATCGTGCAACTCAATTCGTCATGCGCGACAGGGATGGAGTCAGCGTAGGGCCCGTCCACTGGGCGGGGCAAGGGATCTCCGCGATGTCGGCGGCGCCGCCTATCGTCGGGTGGCATGAGCGGGACGACAGCACGCGGCGAGCCCTCGGGGCAGGGGGTTCTCGAGGGGCTGCCCACGCCGCTCTACGCCGCGAGCCCGAGCCGGCTGCTCACCTGGCTCGACTGCCCGCGGCGCTACCGCCTCCAGTACCTCGACGTGCCCCGTCCCGCGCCCCGACCGCAGCGGGCCCACACCTCCCTCGGCATCGCCACGCACAACGCGCTCCGGGACTGGTGGGACCTCCCCGACGAGCGGCGCACGCCCGCGGGAGGCGGCCGGCTGCTCGACGAGGCGTGGATCGGGACCGGGTTCCGCGATGCCGGGCAGTCGCGCACCTGGCGGGAGCGGACCCGGGGCCAGGTCATGGCATACCTGGAACGGGTCGACCCGTGGCGCACCCCGCGGGGCATCGAGCGCACCGTCTCCATGGTGACCGGGCCGTTGCGGCTCACCGGTCGCGTCGACCGCCTCGACGACCGCGACGGCGAGCTCGTCGTCGTCGACTACAAGACGAGCCGCCGGCCGCCCACCGACGACGACGCGCGCACCTCGCTGCCGCTCGCCCTCTACGCCGCGGCGGTGTGGAAGATGTTCCGGCGCCGGACCCTGCGGGTCGAGCTCCACCACGTGCCGACGGGCGCGGTCGTCGGTCACACCCACACCCCCGAGTCGATCACCCGCAAGGTCCACGAGGCATGGTCCATCGCACGCGACCTGCGGCTGGCCGATGCGGCGTATGCGGGGGAGGGGCCCGCGAGCGACCGGTTCCCCCCGCGGCCCTCGCCGTTGTGCGCCTGGTGCGACGTCCGCGCGCACTGCCCGGAGGGACAGGCGACCGGGCCCGAGAAGTCGGACTGGGCGGCCCTCGACACCGAGGGGGGCGAGGTGGTCCTCGACGCCGAGGCAGGCCAGCCGGACGACGGGTCGGTGTCGGCGGGGCCTGGTTAGGTGGACGGCATGGACCCACGCATCAGCTTCGTCACCCTCGCGGTCGCCGACCTCGCGGCGAGCCGCCGCTTCTACCTCGACGGGCTCGGCTGGAGCGCCGAGCTCGACGTGCCCGGCGAAGTCGTCATGGTCCGCGTCGGCGAGCGCCTGATCCTCTCGCTGTGGGACCGTGCCGCGTTCGAGACGGAGGTCGGCGGGCCCGCGGCCACCGACGGCATACCTCCGATCACCCTGGCGCACAATGTGGCCCAGCGCTCCGACGTCGACGCGGTCCTCGCGACGGCCCGGGCCGCCGGGGCGACGGTCGGTGAGGCGCAGTCGCGTGACTGGGGCGGATACACCGGATACTTCGCCGACCCCGACGGCTTCCGGTGGGAGGTCGCGTGGAACCCCGGGCCCGTGGGGCTCCTCGTCGTCCCCGACACCGAGCGCGGGGGGTGAGCGACCGACAGACGAGGGCATCGCATACTTGGGGCACCCGCCGCACCGTCGAAAGGCCCTGCCGTGCCCCCACGCAAGAAGGCTCCGCGCGCGCGTGTCGTCGCCGTCGCGAACCAGAAGGGCGGCGTCGCCAAGACGACCTCGGTCGCCTCGCTCGGTGCCGCGTTCGCCGAGCTCGGCAGGCGGGTGCTGCTCGTCGACCTCGATGCCCAGGCCTGCCTGACCTTCAGCCTCGGCATCGACCCGGACGCGGTCGAGGCGAGCATCCACGAGGTCCTCCTCGGCCAGGTCGAGGTCGCCGACGCGATCCTCGCGTGCGAGGACGGGGTCGACCTCGTGCCGAGCACCATCGACCTCGCCGGTGCCGAGGCTCAGCTGCTGCCCCGGCCGGGTCGGGAGTACGTCCTCCAGTCGGCCCTCGAGCCGGTCCTCGGGTCCTACGACCTCGTCCTGCTCGACTGCTCACCGAGTCTCGGGGTGCTCACGCTCAACGCGCTGACCGCCGCCGACGGGCTGATCATCCCCATGCCGTGCGAGATGCTGAGCCACCGCGGCGTGGGGCAGCTGCTCGACACCGTCGCCGACGTCAAGCGCATCCTCAACAAGCGGCTCACCGTCCTCGGGATCCTGCCGACCCTGTTCGACGGACGGAGCACCCACGCCCGTGAGGTCCTCGCCGACGTGGGGGAGCGCTACGACCTGCCCGTCCTCGAGCCGCCCATCCCCAAGACGGTCCGGTTCGCCGAGGCGCCCGCCGTCGGCCGCTCGATCCTCGCGACGGCGCGCTCGAGCAAGGGTGCGACCGCCTACCGCGAGGTCGCCCGGACCCTCCTGCCGCGTCTCTGACACCGCTGCCAGGGAGGCATCGGGAGCCTGCGCTCGCGGTGCCGGGAGAGCCGGGCGGGGACGGGGCAGCGGATGCCGGTGGGGGCGGCATACCGTGGAGGCATGCCTACGACAACCCCCGCCCTCGCCACCTCCGGACCGCGCCAGCCCTTCGAGACCGTCCAGCTGGAGCGGCGCGACCTGCGCGACGACGACATCCTCATCGACATCAGGTATGCCGGCATCTGCCACAGCGACATCCACACGGTGCGCGACGAGTGGGGCGCCGCGCACTACCCGCTGACGCCGGGCCACGAGATCGCCGGGGTCGTCGCCGCCGTCGGGCCGGGCGTCACGCTCCACAAGGTCGGTGACCGCGTCGGCGTCGGCTGCATGGTCGACTCGTGCGGCGAGTGCGAGCAGTGCAAGGACGGGTTCGAGCAGTTCTGCACCAAGCCGGCCGTCTTCACCTACAACACGCCGGACTACGACGGCGCGATCACCCAGGGCGGCTACGCGCGGCAGATCGTCGTGACGGAGCGGTTCGCCCTGCGGATCCCCGACGGCCTCGAGCTCGACGTCGCGGCGCCGCTGCTCTGCGCGGGCATCACGACGTACTCCCCGCTCAAGCGGTGGGGGGCGGGTCCGGGCACCGCGGTGGCCGTCGTCGGCGTCGGCGGTCTCGGGCACCTCGGCGTCAAGCTCGCGGCGGCGCTCGGGGCGAGGGTCTCGACGATCTCCCGGACGATGGACAAGGCCGGCGACGCCGAGGCCCTCGGGTCGACCCGGCACATCGCCTCCTCCGACCCGGACGCTATGCGCGCGGCGCGGGGGACGTTCGACGTCATCCTCAACACGGTGAGCGCCGATCTCGACATGGAGGCCTATCTCGGGCTCCTCAAGCCGAACGGCGTCCTCGTCAACGTCGGCCTCCCGAACGGCCGGTATGCCGTGCGGCCCGGGGTGCTCATCGGCCGCAACCGGGTGCTGGCCGGGTCCAACATCGGCGGTCTCGCCCAGACCCAGGAGATGCTCGACTTCTGCGCCGAGCACGGCATCGGGGCGACGATCGAGACGATCCCGGCCGACGCCGTCGACGCGGCCTACGACAAGGTCGTCGCCGGTGAGGTGCGTTACCGGTATGTCATCGACACGGCGACGATCGGGTCCGCCGAGGTCGGCACGGCCGGCTGAGCCGAGTCGAGGGTGAAGGGTCAGGTGACGGGGGCGCGGCGCACCGGCACGGACTCGACGCCGAAGACGATGCTGCGCTCCCGGTGGGGGAGCCGGTCGGTCGCGAGGGTGAGGTCGGGGAACCGGCGCGCCATGGCGGGGAAGGCGATCTGGAGCTCGAGCCGGGCCAGCTCCGCGCCGACGCAGCGGTGGAACCCGTGGCCGAAGGCCAGGTGCGGGCCGACCGGGCGGGTCGGGTCGAAGGCATCCATCCGAGGTCCGCGCCGGGCGTCGCGGTCCGCCGCCGCGAGGTGGCAGATCACGACGTCGCCCTCGTGGATCTGCCTCCCGCCGACCTCCATGTCGCGCAGCGGGAACCGGGGGAAGGCGATCTGCACGACGGTGAGGTAGCGCAGCAGCTCCTCGACGGTCGCGGCGACGACGGAGGGGTCGGAGCCGACGCGGGCGTAGTGCTCGGGATGGTCGAGGAGGACGGCGGCACCGAGCGACAGCATGCTCGCGCTCGTCTCGAGGCCACCGGTGAAGACGCCGTCCGCGAGGCCACCGAGCTCGACGTCGTCGAGCTCGTCGCCGTGGTCGCGGATGAGCTGACCGATGAGGCCGTCCCCGGGGGCGATCCGCTGCCGTCGGGTGAAGTCCATGAGGAACTCCCGCGACTCCGACATCGCCCCGAACGCCGAGACGCCGCCGCCCGACACGTCGAACCGCGCCGCGCCGAGCTCCTGGAAGGTCGCCGCGTCGTCGTCCGGGAGCCCGAGCAGCTCGCAGATCACCTGGAACGGCACAGGGAAGGCGAACGTCGCCACGAGGTCGGCCACCCCGCTCGGACCGTCGAGCTCGGCGGCGACCGCGTCGAGCCGGGACTCGACGATGCGGGCGATCTGCGGACGCAGCCGCTCCAGCCGGCGCATGGTGAACTCCGGCGTGAGCAGCTTGCGCAGCCGCGTGTGGTCCGGCGGGTCGGTGAAGCCGAGGCCCCCGATGTAGCCGGGGCCCGATCCATCGGGGTCGCCGCCGACGAACGGCCGGATGTCGTTGCTGAACGAGCCGGAGTCGGCGAGCACCTGGCGGCACTCCTGCTCGCCGGTGACGATCCAGATCGTCATCCCGAGGAAGGAGGTGAGCCGGTGCACGGGCTCCTGCTCACGGACCCGGGCCAGCTGCGGGGTGGGGCCGACGCCCTCGCGGGCGAGCGGCCAGACGAGAGACTCGGGGACGGCGTCGAGTCGCGCGAGGTCGATCCGACGGCGCATCCGGTGCATGACCACGCGGCGGGTCCGCCGGGTGAGTCTCTCGGTCAGTGTGGGCACGAGCAGCTCCTTATGCGCCGAGGTGACGGCGGCCTGTCGGGGACATTGTCGCCTCGGCGTCTGGGAGGTTCCCGATACCACCCCCGGCTCGGCGTTTCGCGCGTCGGCAGGCGTCGCATCCGTGAGGTATGCGGAGACCTCCCGACCTTCGGCGGCATGCGGCCCCGACCGGCACGCCGGGCGGGGCCGGCCGCCATCCGGCCCGGGCCGGTCGGCATACGGTCGGAGCGCGTGCGGGAGCTCAGGGCTGCTGGGGCTGGTCGCCTG